>CAZZMF010000187.1:0-3496 GCA_964655255.1 uncultured Sphingobacteriaceae bacterium | reverse complement strand
CGTATGAGCTAAACCGACCTTTCTATCTGCGCTTTGCCAAGTGCGGGCGGCATCGGGCCCCCGATGCCTTAAGAGATGAGTAGCAGTAATAAGGTCAGGAGCTTCGGAAGTGCCCCAGAGGAAATAGCCCGCTATGCCGCACACAGAGGCTTATTTATCTGCTTCGCCCAGCACAGGGTCTACTGAGCCGATAAGCAGGACGGCATCTGAGACCATCGCCCCCTCCAGTAGCTTCTCTAAGACCTGAATGTTAGCAAAGGAGGGCGATTTGATTTTCACCCGCCAAGGAATGCCCGTTCCGTCAGAGTAGATATAGAAGCCCAACTCGCCTTTGGGGGCTTCTATGGCGTGATAGACCTCGGTGTCGGGCGGGGCAAGCGGTCCTACATCCGTCATCATAAAGTCGTGGATCATCCCCTCCATGGAGAAATAGACTTCGTTTTTGGAGGGATAGGCAAACTTGGCGTTGTCCAGCCGAATCTCTCCCTTAGGAAGCTTCGCCAGGCACTGTTCTATGATGCGGGCGCTCTGCTCCATCTCATCCATCCGCACATGGTACCGTGCGAGCATGTCGCCTTCTTCTCGGATAGGCACTTCAAAGTCCACTTCATCATAGACCAGATACGGCTCATAATACCGAATGTCATACGGCACCCCACAAGCACGGAGGTTGGGTCCAGTGAAGCCATAGGCGATGGCGTCCTCTTTAGATATGGCGCCGATGCCTTCTACTCGCCGTAGGAAGATGGGGTTCTTGTCTAAAAGCTTTCGCCAACCTTTGAGTTCTGGGTAGAAGTTTTTCAAAAAGTCTCGGATCATGTTGATAGTCTCATCTGTGATGTCATACTGGACGCCGCCGATTCGGCAGTGGCTCACGGTGAAGCGCACCCCCGCAAGCTTGTCAAAGATGCTATAGATTTTCTCCCGCTCCCGGAAAGTCCACAAAAACATAGACACCGCTCCCGCATCCATGATCATCGTACCCAGCCAGAGGAGGTGCGAGGAGATGCGCGCTAGCTCACACGCAATGGTGCGAATGTACTGCGCCCGGGGAGGAGCTTGTATCCCTAAGAGCTTCTCTACGGCAAGACAAAAAGCGACATTATTAGAATACGGCGAGAGATAGTCCATGCGATCCGTGTAGGGCATGAACTCCTGAGGCGTTTTGTACTCGGCGATTTTTTCTATGCCTCGGTGAAGGTAGCCGATGTCTATGACGGCTTTGACGATTTTTTCCCCATCCAACATCAGCACGGCGCGCAGCACGCCATGCGTAGCGGGATGTTGTGGCCCCATATTGAGAATAACCCGGCTAGTGAGGGGGTCCGAGTCATCTACTTCTACAATTGTATGCTTGTCCTCTAAGCGCTTGTATAGGGCGCGCTGGTGCTTGGGGAAAAAAGTCGGTTGCACTTGCTGGCTCAGGGGCACTTTTGTCATATCGCAAAGCTAAACAAAACCCTCCCAGCATGAGTGCTTTATGGAGTTAGCAACGGTTTTCTTCTCTTGATAGAAGAGTGATAGCGGAAAGTAGCTCCATTGCCTGTGTGCCACGGCAGATGGGAACCCTTGGCGTCCCCGAATATGAGTTATGCAGGAAAGCCGGGAGTGAGGCGTCAGAAACATAAACAAGTATGGTATTGTCTTATTTGTTGCATTCACGCTACCAGCGTAGCTTTGGCTTATGTCGGTGATCCGAATGATGAGCATAACTGGCTTGCTCGTAGGGCTTCTACTGAGTTTTAGTTGCAAAAAGGAAAAGCCCCCTTCAACTCCTCCATCAGCGAACTGCCCCGGTGTAGATACGACCACGATTACTTACACGACGTATGTGGCTGATGTGATGCGGCAGCACTGCACAGGTTGTCATGGGGGCAATAGTCCCTCCAAAGGACTTAGATTAGAGACTTATGCAGAGGTGCGTGCCAGTGCAGAAAGTGGAAAGTGGTATCGATCCATGGCTAATGGCTCCATGCCCCCCAGCGGTAAGTTGGATGACTGTACCTTAGCTAAGCTCAAAAAGTGGATAGATTCTGGCTATCCGCAATGAAAAAACTGCTGGCGCTCCTGACTTTGGCGGGAAGTGCCTGGGGACAGCCAGAGCCAGAGGAGCCCCCGCAACCCGTTCTGGGTACCTTCAAGGGGACTCGCCTGTACAACTTTCACACTACGGAGATTCCAGCTAAAAAACATTTAGAGTTTCGGGTAGCGCATCGCTTTGGGGATCTGCGTCAGGGCTATGCGAACTTCTTCGGAATAGATGCGGGGGCACAGGTTCGGATAAGTCTGGGGTATGCGCCCGTGTCTCGGGCGGAGGTAGGCATAGAGCGCACCGGCGCCGGCAAATGGTGGAATGCTTACATCAAAGCCCAACCGCTGCGTCAAAGCACACCTAAAGGCTCACCTGTCTCAGTGACTTGGGTGAGCATGGCTTTTTTCACTGAAAGTAGCGATCCTGTACGATATAGGGTATTCAGCGATCGGCTGGAATACTTTCACCAAGTATTGATTGCCCGAAAGTTCTCTTCTCGCCTCTCGGCTATGGTAGGAGGCGCATGGCTACATCAGAATATGGCGCTCACCGATATAGCATTGAATGACTGGTTTTGGATACTATTGGGAGGACGCTTCAAACTCTCCCCGCGCATAGTCTTAGCAGGTGAAGTAGGCTTACCCTTGTGGGATGATGCCCTGGAAGAAGAAGAGTATGAGGGACCTTTGCCCGGCTATCGCCTGCCATGGAGTGTGTTTTTAGAGATAGATACGGGCGGACATGTGTTTCAGATAGGTATGACCAGCATGGATGGCATGAGCGAGAATAGAGCGCTTCTGACGCAGCGACCCCTTTTGCGATTAGGCTTCAATATCTCTCGGATATTCTCTTTTGCAGGGGGACCAGCCTATGGTGCGCAGGAATAATCTGTTTCTCTGGCTTCTGGGCGTTTCCTGCGCCTTAGCGCAGCGATACCAGACAGACACGCTGATTATATCTTTTTACTCAGACGCACCACTGGAAAAAATCTCCGCAGAGAATCGCCAAGGCTGTAAAGGCTGGATAGATTTTGCCACAGACTCGGTATATGTGCAAGTGCGTATTAGAGGCTTCTCTTTTCCGAATAAGCTAATGGAGGAGCACTTCAACGAAAACTACATGGAATCCGACCGGTATCCGTATGCGTATTTTCGGGGGAAGCTGATAGCGCCTTTTCCTTACCAGCAGCCAGGCACCTATGCTGTAAGTGCCCGGGGCACTATGCAGATACACGGTGTTCAACGGCAAGAGTTGATCTCTGGCACGTTTGAAGTGCTCCCTGATGGGCGGCTTCGTTTGACAGGTCAGATGTGGGTACGCCCTGAGGATTACAAGATCAAAATACCCCAACTGCTCTGGGAAAAAATCGCTCAGACAGTAGAGGTGAAGTTTAGTGGTACTTTTAGACCGTAAGGGATGAGGGGTGCCTTATATCAGCGTCGCCATCGGATGTATGAGTCGCTC
>CAZZMF010000186.1:0-3514 GCA_964655255.1 uncultured Sphingobacteriaceae bacterium | reverse complement strand
GAAGACCAGTTTGCCCAAAAAGCCAAGCGCCAGAGCCGTGGTGTTAAGCAAGCGGGCTTTTTAGTGCTCTGGCGTACCAGCATGCCTTCTGTTTTGTGCGAAATAGGTTTCATTACCAATCCTGAGGAGGAAAAGTATCTCGCCTCAGACTCAGGGCAGGAACACATCGCCCAAGCCCTTTATCAGGCGCTGCGAGAATATGTAGCTGGGGGTATAGAGTAGCCTCAATCCATAGATATGTGAAACTGGAAAGCTTCACAGGATGGCGGGAAGCTGCTGAGCGCGCAGGGGTTCCCCTCTGGCGAGTGGTCATGTTGTATGAAATGCATCAAAAAGGACGCTCCGAGAAAGAAATCTGGGACCGATTAGCGCAGGTGTATGCCGTCATGCGCGATGCGGTAGAAACAGGCTTGCGCGAACCGCGCCAGACATTTAGTGGGTTAGTGCGCGATACAGGAAAGAAGCTGCTTTCCCCACCTGTGCAGGTGATTAGCCCGGAGTTTTCGCTATTGATAGCGTATGCTACCGCTGCAAAGGAGACCAACGCTTGCATGCGGCGCGTAGTGGCAGCGCCCACCGCCGGCGCATCCGGGATATTACCGGGGATTTATACTTTTTTGGAGAAGCACCATAAAGTACCCTTGCAGACGATTTATGAAGCGATGCTGATAGGGGCAGGGGTGGCTTTGATTATTGAGCAGAAAGCCTCTATTGCTGGCGCGGTCGGCGGCTGTCAGGCAGAAACCGGCACAGCCGCAGCAATGGGCGCTGCCGGGATTGTGTATGCGCTGGGAGGGGATACTACACAGATTTTTGAGGCGGTCGCGCTTACGATTATGAACATGTTAGGTTTGATTTGCGATCCAGTAGCAGGCCTGGTAGAACTTCCCTGCGTAAAACGAAACGGCTCGGCTGTCGTGATAGCCGCTGCTGCCGCTCAAATGGCATTAGCTGGCGATACGGCGGTTATTCCCGTAGATGAGATGGTCGTGGCTATGGGCGAGGTGGGGGCTGCCATGGATCCCCGCTTCAAAGAAACGGCTATGGGCGGCACCGCCGCTACCCCCACCGCCCAAGCTATCGCTCAGCGCATTTATCCTGACTTACAGACCATCCGTCATGAAGATCCCCCTCAGTAAAGCATCCCAGAAAATATCTATCTTAGCATGCCATTACCTATGGCCTACCTGCTTGAAACCATCTATCACGGTTTGCAAGGGACCCTTGCTGTGGCAGTGCTTTTCACCATAGGTTCATGGTGGGCAACTCTCCAACTGCGCAAGCAGCTCACTGGGCTGCTCATCCGATGGGATAAGCCTGCGTTTGGAGTATGGACGGCGGTGCTCTTTATGCTGGTGCTTGTTTTTCTCAGTGGGGGCATGTTAGCGTATGCTTTCTCTATCCGACTTTTCCCAACCGCCACCTCCAGCCCCTTATGGGCGGATATTGCTTCGCTGTGCTTCCTGCATGTCTCGGTCTTAATACTGCTTTTCGCAGGACTGCGCGGGCATCATTTGTATATTTTGTCAGAACGGGGGATTTACAATACGAAGTTCATCTGGAGGCGCATGAAGTGGGAGGTAGAGCTCATCCCGTGGGAAGAAGTCTATGATTATTATCATCATGAAGATGGAGCGCTCATTCGGTATTCGCTCCTCCTGAGGGACAAGCGAAAAATCACCTTAGAGGTGCCCACGCATTTGAAAGACCTTATTGAGCGGGTCATCGTCCTCGGCACTGAGAAGTACAGCTTTCTCCGTAAGTATAGCGAGATGATACGCCGCTACTATTCAGAGTCTTAGGAGGTATGCGCCGATGGGCGCTGCGCTTGATAGGCGTATCTGCGATTCTTGGTGCGGCTTTAGCCCTTCTAAACGAAGCTCTTCCCATCACTTGGCATGGACGGGTATTTCAGACATGGGCAAACTATGCCTGGCAGCGCAAAATCAAAGAAGCTACTGCCGCTCTTTTTGCTCACCGAGAAAACCCCACCTTATGGTACGGACAAAGTGATGTGCTCTTTTTAGAGTACTCGGCTTCGGGGCGCCTACAGCGCTGGAATACAACCCAGTGGCTTTTTCCTCAGAACCAACTTAGTTTATTGAGCCCCGATCCCGAAGTGCTATCAGACGAATATACCACTTATTACGCCCTAAAGCTTTTTACAGACTCTGCAAAGTATGTTGCGCTTCTACCTGTATGGGGGCGTCCAAGCGGACTCAGCATTTACAGTGGATGGGATTTCCCCATCAGTGGCGATAAAAGCTGGATAAAAGCCCTCTGCATCAACCGCGAGGGGCAAGGATATCCCATTTGGCTTGCTGACCATAAGGGACAATCGCTTTTACGCTTGTACATAGGCTGTCCAGAACATTTACGCTTTCCTCTGCGTTGGATATATGTCGGACTCTTAGGCGTAGCGCTTCTGGGAGGGCTTGTATATCTCTGGCGATACCTCAAGGCAAAATATAAGTCGGCAGCACTGATATACCTCGGACTACTGGTGGCGATTTGGCAGGGGCTCCACTGGCTTGACTTGCCCGGGCGATTGCTTCATTCGGACTTTTTCTCTGCTAAGCTTTTTGCTATCAGTCCGCTTCACACGAGTCTATGGGATCTTGTATGGACGATAGGTATTCTCTTTTGGGCGGCGAGCCTTCTGCGGCACGCCCCCCCTTTGCCTAAGTTTGGCTACATAGGGGGCTATTGGGGGCTATGGGCACTCTTCGGCGCAGGAATATACCTCATATCACAGCACAGCCAGATAGAACTGGATCCTCTACGCCAGCCTAAACTCATCTATCTGCTGGCTTGGGGAATCGTATTGACTATTTTGCGACAGGTAGTCGATTACCTTCATCAGCAAGCGCTGCCTACTCTTCCAATATATGTGGGAACGGCTATAATTGGGGGCGGCTTAGCGGCATCGGTAGGACTACCTATTTGGTCGATAGCTGCACTTATCGCTCTATATGCCTTGCCACGGCTCCATAAGAGCTTGCCCGCTTATGCCTCAGTTGTGCTAAATTTTCTCTTGCTGATAGGCATCGTGAATGGCTGGATTAGCTGGGGGCAAGTGCAGCGTCTGCGGCTTGTGGCTCAAGCTCACGCCATCCAGGTCTCACGCTTGCGCGACCCTACAATAGAATACCGGTTAGCCCACCTCATCCCCCGAATCGCCTCAGACACCGGCTTGTGGAAAAGTCTTAGTTTGAACGATTATCTCATAGATTCCCGTTTCATTAGCAGAATCATACAAAAGTATCTTTTCTCTTTCGGGGATTCATACGAGGTTGTCGTTTCATGCTGGAAGCCGGAAGGAGGTAGAGCGGATAACCTATTTGAGCTACGCCCACTCCCTTGGCGCCAAGTAGTGAGCCGCTCGGAGCGGATATCCTTCGCGTCCAACCTGTACTTTGTCACCCAAGGGACGCCTCGCTATTTCTATGTGGCTCGGATACCCATAGCCCTTCCCGACGTGCCCCCTTTGGAAGTTCAAATAGAACTCCATCCC
>CAZZMF010000185.1:0-3515 GCA_964655255.1 uncultured Sphingobacteriaceae bacterium | reverse complement strand
TTCACGCACCCTGTACCTATCTATGTGCTTATTCCTATTCTTATCATCCCGCAGCTCGTGCTGAGCGGCGCAGTGATCCCTTTCGACAAGTTCAATCCTTTGCTACGGGGGGAGCGTCCCGTACCGATCTTGGCGGATTTCTCGCTCACGCGATGGGCGTATGAAGCGCAGGTTGTATCCCACTTTACACGCAATCCCTATCAGCGCATCCTATACCCTCTCAAAGCCCAGCAATCCAACCTCCGTTATCATCTCCTCCATGAACTGCCACTCAGACGACAAAAAGGCGATACACTGGATTACCTCCGGGCTTGGCGTGTGCCGACCACCGACTCTCTGGAAAGCTTCCTGCAAAAGCAGCTCAAAAAACTCTCAGCGCAAATCATCGCCCGAGAAGCGCAAGTCCCTCCTGACTTACGCTACCACTATCACAACGACGCCTTAGAACGACTCGCCCTCGCCACCCAAAACACACACAAAATACTTTACCGACGCGAGCGCTATATTCGTTTATATGAGCCAGGATATATCCTAAACGCGGCCGGGAGCTATGTGCCATTTTTTGTTGCCATGAAATGCACAGGAGAGCATTGTCTCCCCACACCTACTTACAATATACTCGTGCTACTGCTGATGGGAGTGGGGTTATGGCTTATATTAGTTCTTCGCGTGCTGAACTATTTGTTTCAGGGAGGAAAACCCTAAGATGATTTCGGTTCCTGTTTCCCCTCCCCTATCCCTTTCGGACTTGCGCGCTGCCCTACCTGAGTGGGAAGCTTTTGAGAGGTTTTATGCGCAGACCCTGCGCAGCGCAGTCTATAAAAACAACTGGCTCTTAGAAAAGTTAGGGAGTTTCATCCTGCGACGCAGCGGGAAAAAAGTTCGTCCCCTCCTTCTCCTCTATGTGGCAAAAGCTTCGGGTGAAGTCTCTCATCTGTCCCTTTTAGGTGCGACCTTGATAGAACTCTTACACAACGCTACCCTCATACATGATGATGTAGTAGATGACTCGGATTACAGGCGAGGATTTTTTTCGTTGCGAGGCTTGTGGGGCAATCGGATCGCCGTGCTTTTCGGCGATTGGCTCTTGGCCCGGGGCTTGCTCTTAGCGATGCGATACAACGCCCCAGAACTGCTTTACCACACCTCCGAAGCCGTAGAGGCCCTCACCGAAGGCGAGCTCCTCCAGCTTAAGCGCATGCGAACCAGCAGCATTTCCGAAGCAGAATATTTTGAGGTGATAGAGAAAAAAACAGCGGCTCTTTTTCGTGCCGCCTGTGGGATGGGGGCATGGAGTGCCCATACCGCACCTGAGGTCATAGAGCACGCCCGCGAGTTAGGCACCGCCATAGGTATAGCCTTTCAGATTAGAGATGACCTTTTGGATTGGAGTGAAAGCCGCCTTACAGGGAAGCCCACCGATGCCGACCGTAAGCAAAAGCGCTTCACTTTACCCCTCCTATGGGCATTCACACAACTCTCATCCAAAGAACGCCTTCAACTTCTACGGCTGCCTTTTTCCCAAGCACGCCGTATGTTGGATGAAATGGGTGCTTTTAGGTATGCAGAATCAGTCTTGGATCAGTATGCCAAGCGCGCTTATCAGGTCGCCGATCGCTTGCCTAATAGCCGCGCTGTACCCATGAAAGCTTTGATAGACCTGCTTATCTACCGTTCGCAATAAAAGGGTATCTTCGCATCAGATGGATAAAAGCGTCGCAGAAAGCGAAATCCTTCTGGAGGGGGTAGACCTCCTGAGTTTTTACGGGGTTGGGAATGAAAACTTAGAGCTTCTCCGCAATGCATGGCCCTCAGTGAAGCTGGTTGCTCGCGGTAGCAGCATCAAAGCTCAAGGCGACCCAGCCGCCATCGCTCAGTTAGAAATGATCATCCAAGCAATGGTGCAAGAAGTGCGCCGCCATGGGCGCTTACCCAGCGAACGAGTCCGTGAGATTGTCGGACGCTTGCAAAGCGGAGAGAGCATCCCTGCCCCAGAAAAAAGGCATTCTATCCTCCGCACCGTCTCAGGACAGAATGTCGCTCCTCGCACCGAAGGGCAACGGCTCCTCGCCCAAGCTATAGAGACGCACGATATTACTTTCGCCATTGGTCCCGCTGGCACAGGCAAAACCTACATGGCAGTCGCTTTTGCCGTCAAAGCTTTGAAGGAAAAACAAATCCGCAAAATCGTCCTCACCCGTCCAGCCGTAGAAGCGGGAGAGAGTTTAGGCTTTCTGCCCGGCGACCTCAAAGAAAAAATCGCCCCTTACTTGCGACCACTGTATGACTCTTTAGAGGAGATGCTCTCAAGCGAAAAACTCCAGCAGCTTCTTGAGCAGAACGTGATAGAAATCGCTCCCTTGGCATACATGCGCGGACGTACACTCAATGACGCCTTTATTATCTTAGATGAGGCTCAAAATGCCACACGCTTACAGATGAAGATGTTTTTGACCCGCTTTGGGCACCATTCTAAAATAGTCATTACAGGCGATCTAAGCCAGATAGACTTACCGCGTCCAGAGGCGTCGGGGCTCCTCCACGCCGTCAATCTTCTCTCTGGCGTACCGGGCATCGCCATCGTGCGCCTGAATGAAACAGATATCGTACGCCATCCGCTCGTCAGCGAGATCGTCCGCCTGTACGAAGCCGATGCGCAGCGTAACCGATAGTTTAGGACGCCTTTTACACATACCCACAGAGCCCCAGCGGATTATCTCTCTCTGCCCTTCACAAACTGAAACGCTTTTTGCCTTGGGGTTGGCGGGACGCATCGTGGGGCGTACGCGCTACTGTATTCATCCAGCGGAGGCTGTACGCACCATACCTGTCGTCGGCGGCACAAAAAAGGTAGATATACCCGCCGTACGTGCCCTTGACCCAGACCTCATCATCGCCGAAAAAGAAGAAAATACCCCCCAAGATGTAGAACTCCTATCCGAAATTGCCCCCGTCTACGTGACAAACGTAGAGAGCTATGAGCAGGCGCTGATAAGCATTGTAGAGTTAGGGGACATTACTGGAAAAAGAGCTACCGCTGAAAATATCGTCAGACAAATCAAGGAAGCTTTTGAAACCATCCCGCGCGCTACTCAGCCCCTACGGGTATTGTATTTGATCTGGCGCAAACCCTTCATGGCAGCCGGCACTCGCACCTATATCAATAGCATCATAGAGCGGCTCGGCTGGCAAAATGCTGCCGCTCACCTTCCTGCGCGCTATCCGACCATAGACGACCCCATCCAAGTCAAGCCTGATATCGTTCTACTCTCAGATGAACCGTATCCCTTCAAAGAAAAGCACATACCCGAAGTGCAGCAGGCATGGCAAGGTGCAGAAGTGCGTATAGTGAGAGGGGATTATTTCAGTTGGTATGGGGTGCGCATGCGGGAAGCGGCGACATATTTGGCTCAGCTCGCCGAAGAAATAGGTAAGGTGAGATAGAGACGCTAAATATATGCGCTACTTTGATATAATACCAAAGTCTCTGATTTACTTTTCTATTGCGTCTACCC
>CAZZMF010000184.1:0-3527 GCA_964655255.1 uncultured Sphingobacteriaceae bacterium | reverse complement strand
GAGATATACTGGCTGTCGGCGCGCGTCCCATCGCTGCTCTAAACTCCCTGCATTTTGGATACCCTATCACCAACGACACTTATCGCATCATAGATGGTGTGGTGCGGGGCATCGGCGATTATGGAAATGCCCTCGGCGTACCCACCATCGGTGGCGAGACTTACTTCGCCCCGGAATATCAAGGGAAGCCTATCGTAAATGCCTTCAGCCTCGGGATCGCCAGAATAGATCAACTCATTAGCGCCCGGGCTCAAGGGGTCGGCAATCGGGTACTTTATCTCGGTGCTGCTACAGGACCGGACGGCGTTGGTGGGGCGGCTTTTGCGTCTGAGACTTTGAGCGAAGAGAGCCGCGATAACCTCCCGGCTATTCAAGTCGGCAACCCCTTCCGAGAAAAGCTCCTCGTAGAAGCCATCATGGAAATGGCTGAGCAGCACTTGATCGTCGCCATGCAGGACATGGGCGCTGCGGGATTGGCAAGCTCCACAGCGGAGACCGCCGCCAAGGGAGGCGTAGGCATGCGCATCTATCTGGATAAAGTACCCCTGCGGGGAGGTGTGTCTCAGCCGCAGGAGATTTTACTGTCGGAGTCGCAGGAGCGCATGCTCCTAATAGTACGACCTGAGCATGTGCCGCTCGTCCAGAGCATCGCCGACAAGTGGGAACTTCTATGTGTGGAGATCGGGGAGATTACAGGCGATGGGCTCTTAGAGTACTGGTGGCATGGCGAAAAAGTAGCTGAGCTGCCGCCGAGTTTGCTTTTAGCGGGGGAGGGAGCACCAGTCTATGATCATCCCAAAGTGCGCCCTGCTTACTTAGAGAAGGTGGCGCAGTTTCATGAGGAGATGGTGCAGGATATTCCTTCTGTGCAAGCTTTTCAGCAAGCTGTAAGGCGACTTGTCCAGCATCCCAATCTCGCTGACAAACGCTGGATATATGAGCAATATGACCGCATGGTAGGGGCAGGCAGCATGGGGACGGCGTTGGACCTTCCCTCAGCTGCGCCTGTTGTGCGTCTGCCTTACCAAGACCGGGCGCTGGCGATGAGGTTGGATTGTAATCCTTGGTGGGTAGAAGCCGATCCCCGCCGAGGCACAGCCTTAGCTGTGGCAGAGGCAGCCCGCCAAGTCGCCTGTACTGGTGCTGTCCCTATTGGCGTGACGAACTGTCTCAACTTCGGCAGTCCACGCGACCCTGCGGTGTATTGGCAGTTTGTGGAGGCGGTAGAGGGCTTGCGCGAAGCTTGTGAAGCGCTCAACCTCCCCGTCACTGGTGGGAATGTAAGCTTTTACAATCACGACGAAAATGGTCCTATCTTGCCTACGCCTGTTATTGGTGTCGTTGGTCTGATGGAGCATGCTTTACGCACTTGGACGCCGATGGCTATGCCGCAGCGTCCAGCGCAGCTTTATTTGATAGGGGATAAGGAAGCTATCCTCTCACCGACGCTGGGGAGTAGCCATTATCTGCGGGAAGTGCTGAATATACGGTATTCGCCAGCGCCGCGCCTCTCCCTGCTGGCGGAAAAAGCCCTGATTACCCTCTTGCCTATTTTAGCCGAGGAAGGCGTACTCCTTGCTGCACAAGATGTCTCGGATGGAGGGCTTTTGATAGCACTTTTGGAGATGGCTTTTGCTGGCGCCAGCGGCTTCCGAGTCCAGCAGCCCCCCTCTACCCGGGTAGATGCTTTTTGGTTTGGGGAAGATGGGGGACGCGTCGTCGTAGCTATCCCCTCTGAAGAAACTGAAAAGTTTTTCTCTATTGTCCAAGCTCATGGCTTGTATGCCTACCCCTTAGGGGAGAGCTTGCCTCAGGCGGGATGGGCAGAAGTGCAGACATCTATCGGTGTAGTTGGGTTGGACCTTGTGGCCCTCAAGGGCTTGTGGGGTTCTGCGCTCGTGGAGAGTTTCCAGCGGTGAGTAGAGCAAAAGGCGGTACTTTTGACAGATGCGAAGATTATGGGTTTTACCGTGGCTTTTGTGGGCACAGGCACAGCAAGCCCCTGGGCGCACGCTGACTATCATAGCCGTGGGGGATATTATGCTCGGTTCAAGTTATCCTAATCCGAGCTACCTCCCGCCTAATGACGGTGCTGATCTCCTTGAGCAGGTCAAGCCTCTTACCCAAAAAGCCGACATTGTCTTCGGTAATCTGGAAGGGTGCCTTCTGACTGGGGAGGGACCAGCGAAAAAATGCAGCGATCCGAAGATATGTTTTGCCTTCAAGATGCCTGAACATTATGTGAAGCACCTGAAGGACGCTCACTTCAACCTATTGAGCACCGCAAATAATCATGTGGGAGATTTCGGCGAGGTGGGACGCCGCAATACCGCCCAAGTATTGCAAAAGGCAGGTATTCATTTTGCAGGCTTGCAAGAGTACCCTTATACGACCTTCACGGTGAAAAATATCAAGGTGGGCTTCGTGGCGGTGGCTCCCAATCCCGGCACTGTAAATATGAACGACTACCCCAAGCTTCGGCAGATTATCAAGCACTTGGACACTACGTGTGATGTGGTGATATTTTCATTTCACGGGGGGGCTGAAGGTCCCGCTTACCAGCACATTACCCGCAAAACGGAGTACTTCTTGGGTGAAAACCGAGGCAATCCCTATGAACTTGCCCGGATGGCAATAGATGCAGGGGCGGATGTGGTATTAGGGCATGGGCCACATGTTCCTCGCGCCGTAGACCTGTACAAGGGGAAGTTTATCGCTTATAGCTTAGGCAACTTTGCCACCTACGGGCAGTTCAATATCTCAGGTCCAAACGGGCTGGCGCCAGCTGTGGAGGTTGTAGTAGATGAGCGGGGCAACTTTATTCGGGGTAAGGTGCATTCTTTCAAACAAATCGGACGAGGGAAACCTGTGGTGGATCCAAGCCATGGAGCGGCTCGCCTTATTGCGGCGCTCACGCAGCAGGATATTCCTGAATCGCCGCTGAGGGTGGATGAGGAGGGGAATATCAGCATAAAGTAAGAAAGCGGTGGATGTGCTTTTGCTTTCAGGCGGCGGCGCCTTCGGCGCCGCCGCCACCCCATTCACAAAAGCAAAATGAGGCTTTGGTATCATCCCACGGGCAAGTATCGCCGGCGGCGCCGCTCACTGATTTGCACAATCCATATGCTGAGTTCGTATAGTCCCCATAAGGGCACCGCTAAAAGCAGTTGGCTCAATACATCTGGCGAAGGAGTAAGTACTCCTCCAAGGATAACCGCAAAAAGTATCGCATATCGGCGCAGTTTGCGCAAACCAGCAGCCGTGACGATGCCGGCTTGGCTAAGTGCCCACAAGAGCACAGGCATTTGAAATACCAATCCTACCGCCACGCAGGTCTGGACTATCAGGCTAATCACATCTCCAATGCGCCAGATATTTTCTACCGACTCTGCCAGCCGAAAGCTACCAAAGAAGTACATCATAAAGGGCACTATTACAAAGTAGGCAAAAGCTACCCCTATGAGGAAAAGTCCCGATACATAACCTACGATTCCCCGCAAGGCGCGGCGTTCATGTCTGTACAGCCC
>CAZZMF010000183.1:0-3530 GCA_964655255.1 uncultured Sphingobacteriaceae bacterium | reverse complement strand
CGAGACTCCTTATTGACGTGGGGCGAGCGATTCACGGTGACGAGCATTTTTTCGGTGGGCAGAGGGATCGGTCCTTTTACGACAGCCCCAGCAGCTTTGACGGCTTTTGCAATACGCTCAGCTGAACGGTCTATGAGCGTGTGGTCATAAGATTTGAGCTTGATGCGGATTCTCTGTAGGTTCGTCATAGGCTTAGGCGATTTCTTTTTCACGGACGCCCTTGGACTGGGCGATGATTTGCTCTTGAATATGCGGCGGCACGGGCTGATAATGCGAAAACTCCATCACGGCATAAGCGCGTCCAGAAGAAAGAGTACGAAGTTGCGTGACGTAGCCGAAAAGTTCTTTGAGTGGCACCAGCGCCGTGACGACTTGCATACCCCCGCGAGCGCCCATGCCTGTGATCTGCCCGCGACGACGATTGAGATCACCCACGATGCCCCCCATGTATTCTTCGGGGGTCTCTACCTCTACCTTCATAATGGGCTCCAAGATGATAGGGTTAGCTTTGCGGCAGCCTTCACGAAAAGCATACCGCGCCGCAATCTCAAAAGACAAGCTATCCGAGTCTACTTCATGGAAGCCCCCATCATACAACCGCGCCCGAATCCCCGTAGCAGGATATCCCGCCACAATACCATCATTCATAGCTTGCCGGATACCCTTTTCCACCGCAGGAATAAACTCACGCGGAATCACCCCTCCCTTGATTTCGTTGATAAACTCAAAGTGCCCATTCTCCAGCGGCGAAAACTCAATCACCACATCAGCATACTTACCCCGACCACCCGTCTGCTTCTTATATAGCTCGCGATGCGATACGGTAGTGGTGATAGTTTCCCGATAGGCAACCTGCGGCTCCCCTTCATTCACCTCTACCTTAAACTCCCGCTTGAGCCGATCAACGATGATCTCTAAGTGCAACTCGCCCATGCCAGCGATGATAGTCTGAAGGGACTCTTCATCCACCCAATAGCGAAAAGTCGGGTCTTCTTCGGCGAGTTTGGAGAGGGCGTTGGAAAGCTTGTCGGAGTCAGCTTGCGTTTTAGGCTCAATCGCCTTCTGGATGACCGGCTCAGGGAAAGTCATCGCCTCCAACGCAATAGGATGTGCCTCATCACAAAGGGTATCCCCCGTGCGCACCTCCCGAATCCCTACCACCGCCGCAATATCCCCAGCAGACACTTCCTCAATCAAGTTCTGCTTATTAGCATGCATTTGAATAAGTCGGCTTACCCGCTCTTTTTGCCCAGTGCGCGTATTGAGCACATAGGAGCCCGCCTTGAGGGTACCAGAATAGACCCGAATAAAGGTGAGCTTCCCAACAAAAGGATCAGTAATAATCTTGAATGCCAGTGCGGCAAATGGGGCATTCGGATCTACGGGGCGCGTTTCCTCTTCGCCCGTTTTGGGATTAGTGCCTTTGACCGCTTCTATATCAGTAGGCGAGGGCAGGAAAGCACAAACGGCATCCAGTAGCGCTTGCACGCCTTTGTTTTTGAAAGCCGAGCCAGCAAGGACAGGGAAAAGCTCCATCTTGAGCGTAGCTTTTCGCAGAGCTGCCCGTATCTCGTCAGCTGTGATGGCGTCCGGATCTGCAAAGTATTTCTCCATCAGTGCATCATCATACTCTGCGACCGTCTCCAAAAGAAACGCACGCCACTTCTCCACCTCAGGCATCAGTTCCTGCGGGATGGGCACGACTTGATAGGTCATCCCGTAGTCCTCTTCATTCCAGATTTTGGCTTCCATGGTGATGAGATCTACCACCCCGCAGAACTGGTCTTCGGCACCGATAGGCACTTGAATAGGTACAGCTTTGGCGCCGAGGCGCTCGCGGATTTGCTCCACCACCCCAAAGAAGTTGGCGCCAGCTCGGTCCATTTTATTGACGAAGCAGATACGGGGAACTTTGTAGCGGTTGGCTTGACGCCATACAGTCTCCGACTGCGGCTGCACGCCAGCCACCCCACAGAAGACCGCCACCGCCCCATCCAACACCCGCATGGATCGTTCTACTTCTACCGTAAAGTCAACATGCCCCGGCGTATCTATGATATTGATGCGATACTTCTCCCCTTGCCAGTTCCAATAAGTCGTCGTGGCTGCAGCCGTGATGGTGATGCCCCGTTCGCGCTCTTGGGGCATGTAGTCCATCGTGGCTGTACCTTCATGAACTTCGCCGAGCTTATGGGTCAGCCCGGTGTAAAAGAGTATCCGTTCCGTCGTCGTCGTCTTCCCTGCATCAATGTGCGCTGCGATACCGATATTACGGCAGCGGGACAGGGGTATGGTTGGGTCTATCGGCATAGCTTTTAGAATCTGAAGTGTGCAAATGCTTTGTTAGCTTCCGCCATCTTATGCACTTCGTCGCGCTTTTTGATAGCGGCGCCTTCGTTTTTAGAAGCGGCGATGAGTTCGCCAGCCAGGCGCTCTGCCATAGTTCGTTCGCTGCGCTTGCGAGCGGCTTCTATGAGCCAACGCATCGCTAAAGATAGCTTGCGCTCAGGACGCGGCTCCACCGGGATCTGCAAAGTCGCCCCGCCGACACGACGAGGACGCACTTCCAGATGAGGCATGGCATTATTCACCGCAGCTTGAAAGATCTCCAAGGGATTTTGACCAGTTTTCTGCGCTATAATATCCAACGCTCCATAAAAGATACGATAGGCAAGCGCCTTTTTCCCCTCCTTCATGATTTTATTCACGAAACGAGCGACCAGTTCGCTTTTGTACTTCGGGTCTGGGGGAATGACCCGAGGTTCAGGATGCCCCTTTCTCATTTTTTACCTCCTTTTTGGGGTGTGGCTTTGGCGGCAGGAGCGGCTGCCCCTTTTTTCGGGCGTTTAGCGCCATAGAGAGAGCGCCCTTGGCGACGCTTCTCCACTCCAGCACATTCGAGAGCTCCCCGCACAATATGATACCTAACCCCCGGTAGGTCCTTCACCCGTCCTCCCCGTACCAATACCACGGAGTGCTCCTGAAGATTGTGCCCTTCCCCAGGAATGTATGCAATCACTTCGTATCCACTCGTCAGACGCACCTTGGCAACTTTCCGGAGAGCCGAGTTCGGTTTCTTAGGAGTCGTGGTATAAACTTTGATACACGTCCCACGCCGCTGAGGGCAACCCATCAGCGCCGGAGACTTGCTTTTATAGGGCTTGGGCTTACGCCCATGCCGTATAAGCTGCTGGATCGTTGGCATACGACGGGGCGCAAAGGTAGAAAACTTTCCTCATACTCTGCAAGAGGTGCTCGGACACGCCAAGACGAGAAGCCTTTTGGTACAATACATACCACATAGCTTAGCGAGTCTTGACTGCAAACCAGCAAATACCGAGGCTATGGGTCATAGCTTAGCTTTCGGGATTGGGCCCTTTCCAGCGCCTGTCGCAAGCTTCCTGTCTCTCGGAGCAGGGCTTCGGCTTCCGCTTCGGAGAGGTGTGTGGCTTCCATGAGATAGCGGAGTGCGCGGCGCCAAAGCTTTTGATTGACCAACTGCAAGTCTATCATGCGCCCCCCCCGTACCC
>CAZZMF010000182.1:0-3535 GCA_964655255.1 uncultured Sphingobacteriaceae bacterium | reverse complement strand
GAGCAATGTAGCGCTTTCGCAGGGCTCTCTCTTCTTTGGAAGTCAGGACTGGACGATCGGGTTTTAGGAAATACTCATATAGCCATTGGAGAGCAGCTGCAATAGCCTCCCACTGAGAGTCTCCGACTATTTGAGCAAAATGCTGGACAAGCTGAGGGAGCGCTTCTAATAAGGTTTCTGCGGAGCCTTTGATAGCGCCGAGAGGGCTATTGATCTCATGGGCAACTCCGGCCACAAGCTGACCCAACGCCGCCATCTTCTCTGACAGGACAAGCTGCTGCTGGGCAGCGCTAAGCTCACGAAGCGCAGATTCCAACTCACTGGTACGCTGACGAACCCGCTCTTCCAAAGAGGCATTCAAAGCGTTGAGTTCAGCCTGAGCGATTTCCAAACGCTGGAGGTTCTCTTGAAGAAGGATATTCTGACGCTGCTGCTCTTCCAAAAGGCGTCGGATGCGGTGCTGCTGGAAAACATTGCTTAGAAGCATCCCAAAGAAACTTTTATTCTGCTCTATCCACGCCATCTGCTGAGCAGACGGCTCACAAAGAAGGAGAGCCTCAACCACTGCCCAAGTTTGCTCTTGGTAGACCCAGGGATAGATCCAGTGGTATCTGGGATAGATAAGCCCAAATCCGTATGATTGAGGCGGACTGCTCTCTGGCGCATAAAGAAAGGCACGCTGTTGTCGTGCAGCTTCGCCAATAAGCCCCTCTCCCCACTGGATCTCAAAGGGAACTTCCAAGAGCCCTCCGTAAGCAGCGATATATTCTATCTTGTTCTCGTTTATCACTCCGTATAAAGCAGCGGAAAGGATCGGCAGCTTTTCTTTCAGCGCATGTAGGAAGCGGAGCCCCCAGGCATCCAAAGTATCTTCAGGTCGCCAGGCAAGGTGCGTAAGAAACCCTTGGGCATTTATCATTACCTACTGCAAAAATAAATGCTCAGGGCTGGAACGATAAGCCATGCCAGTCCCTTGAGAAGGAAAAATAGAAATAGCCCGATGCCTCCCCGCCGTATCCAGCGCTTCAGACGGAGAGAGCGTTCTGTATCTCCGACAGGAGGGCGTCGCGTTCCCATGGTTTGCGAATAAAAGCAAAAAGATTGGCATAGCGCTGCGCCCGCTGAATAGCCTCCTCATCCGCATAAGCCGATAACATGATAAGACGAATCTCCGGATAATGGGAAGCGACCCGTATCAAAAAGCTATCCCCCTTCTCCAACGGCATTAGCCAATCACTAATAAGCAGGACAATCCGCCGTTGCGCATCACGGAAATCTTGTATGAGTTCCCATGCTTCTTCGGCGCTCTGCGCCGTCTCGTAATCATACCGGTCTCCAAAGGCAGAGCGCACTTGGACCATGAGGGTATCCAACACTAACTTCTCATCATCTACAAAAAGTATGACTGGGCGAGTCACAGGCTCATTATTCTAAGGCTTTCTGCACCAGACCCATCAGTTCGTCTTTGTCCCACGGCTTCGAGACAAAGGCGAGAATGTGAGCTTCATTTTTGGCGCGTTCTATGGCTTCGGGGCTGGCTTGTCCAGAAAGCATGATAAGCCCTACATCAGGGAAGCGCTTATGCACCCGCACGAGGAATTCATCTCCTTTGACTCGAGGCATCAACCAGTCGCAAATAATCAAGTGCACATTTTCCCCCTCTGCATAGATTTCGTCTATAAACTCCTCTGCTTCCTCAGCGCTGGTGAAAGCCTCATACAAATAGCGATTTCCAAAAGTCTGATACAGTTGTCCCATGAGGGTGTTGAGGACGACTTTTTCGTCATCCACGCATAGGATGCGCTTTTTGGGCACGACACAAAGATAGCACACATTTTTTACCGCAGGCGCTCGCCGTACTGACGCTCGTAATACTGCTGATAAGCACCAGTACGGACGGCTGTGAGCCAGTCGGGATGGGTAAGATACCATTCAACTGTGCGCCGGAGCCCCTCCATGAAGGACACTTCGGGGCGCCAGCCGATTTCATATAGGTGAGGAGAAGGCTCTATCGCATATCTAAAGTCATGCCCCGGACGGTCTTTGACGAAAGTAATCAGCGCTTGCGACCCCTGCGTACCAGTGATTTCGTCATAAATGTCGCACAGAAGACGCACAACTTCTAAGTTTGGGCGGGGATTCTTAGCGCCAATAAGATAAGTATGTCCCCGTTTGCCATGTAGGGTAAGCAGAGCTATAGCCCGAACGTGATCTTCTACATAAATCCAGTCGCGCACATTCTGTCCCGTTCCATAGACGGGGATAGGTTTGCGTTCCATAAGGTGGGTGATGGTAAGGGGAATCAGCTTTTCAGGGAACTGATATGGACCGTAGTTATTGCCGCAGTTGCTAATGAGATAGGGGATGCCGTATGTGTGTCCGTATGCGCGCACAAAGTGGTCGGCAGCGGCTTTGGAAGCGGAATACGGGCTGCGCGGGTCATAGGGACTGGCTTCGGTGAAAAAACCTCCCTCTGGCAGGCTCCCATACACTTCATCAGTAGAGACTTGGTAGAAGAGCACATCATTGCGCCCTTTCCAGTGGTGACGCGCCGCCTCCAAAAGCGTAATCGTCCCCACCACATTCGTATGAACGAAGTCCATGGGAGAGAGAATGCTGCGGTCTACATGGCTTTCCGCAGCAAGGTGTAATATCATCTCCGGTTGAGTGTGCGCCCATACTTCTTCTACGGCGTCCCGGTCTGCAATATCTATTTTATGGAAAGTATGGCGCGGATGAGAAAGAATATCGGAGAGGTTTTCCAGATTACCGGCGTAGGTGAGGGCGTCTATGGTATGGATGTGCCAATCAGGCCGACTGGCGAGGAGATGCCGCACTAAATGGCTACCGATGAAGCCCGCCCCGCCCGTTATCCAGACTTGACGCATGATGCAAAGGTATAAGCGAAGGGAAAGCCCCTATTTTATGTGCATTATGGGGATAGAATGCGAAACTCTACGCGGCGATTGAGGGCGCGTCCCTCCGGAAGGCGATTATCGGCGATAGGTTCAGTAGGACCTTTGCCGACCACTTGCAATCTATCCTCGGAGATGCCGCGACTAAGGAGGTATTTAGCGACGGCATTAGCGCGGCGCCACGAGAGCTCCATATTCCGGTCTAATCGCCCCGTGCTATCCGTGTGTCCAATAATAGCGATGCGCATCGTAGGTCTGTCGCTGAGAAGCCATGAAAGCCGCTCCAACTCTAAATAACTCTCCGGTGCAAGGGTGCTATCCCCCACAGCAAAAAAGAGTCCATTCAGGCGAAAAGTCTCATTTACTTGTATAGGGGCTACGAGAATGTCCTTTTGTAGTGTGCCTTTTGGGGGGGGCGTACGCAAATCTACTTGCTCACTGATGCTAAAATACCCCGGGTTGAGCACAATAATCCCATACAGTGTGCCCGTCGGCAAAAGAATCCGATAAGTCCCCGTGCCTTCGGCGGTGATGGCTGTGCCTTCTAACTTGCGCTCAAGCAAGTCGTAATACCGCACCTCGGCATTAGGAATAGGGCGCCGGGTATGGCGTTCTAACAC
>CAZZMF010000181.1:0-3537 GCA_964655255.1 uncultured Sphingobacteriaceae bacterium | reverse complement strand
GGATATGTACATCTTGGGGGTTAGGGCGTAGCGTGTCAGGCATAAGAGTATAGCCACTGGGTTTGCGTGCAAGGATCAGACGGACAGTGCCGAGCTGCTCCAAACGCCCCCGTAAAAAAGCCACATCAGGTGTTATTTCCCCTGCCCAAAGGAAAAATGTAATCCGTTCTGGTCGCACTTCTACAAGGGTAGCGCGCTGATTATTGCTGGGATTGGGGTCGTTAGGCACCTCCAAGAAAAGCCGCAAGGCATGATAACCCACAGGCAAAGGCGGCAGTGATACACTATATCGCTGCGTTTGAGCAGGTACGGTAAAGCGCTGCTCTACCCCTGCAGAGCGCACTATAAGCGTACCATCAACCGTCAGCCCCCTGATATGCACTTTGAGCAGAATCGGTTGCTTTTCGCTTACCCATGGCGGCAGGTCTATCCCTTCCAGCGCAGCATCGGCAGTCGGCACCTCAGACCCAATCCCAACTGTCCACACAGGCACTTCGGTGGGAAGCGGGGCGACTTCACTATTCTCTTGACCGTCCGAAAATAGCACTACAGCAGCTGCGTGAGGATGGGCTTCCAGCGCTTGGTGCAAAGAAGAACTAATCTGACTAGAGCGCCCTTGACCAGTCAAGCTATCCGCCGGACGAATCTCGCTGTCAAAAGCATATAAGGCTGTGTTGAATCCTTTCGCCTCCATACTTCGCCTAAGCTCGCCAAGCTCTTGAGAGAAGGCCTGAGGAGAGACTGCCGACTTCCAAAATGCGCTTTTGCTATTATCGGCAAGAAGGATGACAAGGGGGCGCTCCTCTCGCTGGAGATATTGAGTGAGGATGGGCTCCCCAAGAAGAAATAAAATCGCCCACACCCCTGCTGCCCGCAGCGTGCCCAGTATATAAAGCCATCCTTTTGGCACGCGCACAGGCAGCCGATAATAGCTCCATATCGCTAAAGCTATGCCCACCATCGCTGCTAAAACTCCCCAGAAGAACAAAGTCATAACTCTGCTACAATAAGGTATGCGTCACGCGTAGGCGATTGCCGCAGAAGCAGTTCGCCCAGAAAGCCCGCTAAAAAAAGCTGCACACCCACGATTAGGGTCGTCAGCCCTAAATAGAATAACGGCTGTTGATACACTTCTCGGCGCACAGTACCGTACAAACTAAGCTGGTGAAGTTTATCCCAAATGAGCCATCCAACAATCCCCATGCCCAGAAGAAAAGTCAATACGCCCAGCCCGCCGAAAAGATGCATTGGACGCCGACCAAACCGCACAAGAAAGCTTACCGTTAGTAGGTCCAGAAACCCATATAAAAACCGCTCCCACCCGAACTTCGTATGCCCATACTTACGGGGATAATGCGTGACGACTTTTTCACCGATTTTTTTGAAACCAGCGGCTTTGACAAGGTAAGGGATGTACCGGTGCATTTCACCATAAAGTTCTATGGACTTCGCCACAGGGGCGCGGTAGGCTTTGATGCCGCTATTGAAGTCATGGAGAGGGATGCCTGAGAAAAGCCGAACGACGGCGTTGAAGATGCGACTCGGCAAGCGTTTGGAGAGCGGATCATGGCGCTTTTTTTTCCAGCCGCTCACGAGGTCATAGCCCTGCACCGTAATCATCTCATACAGCGCAGGAATCTCATCCGGTGAATCTTGCAAATCCGCATCCAGCGTGATAATAACCCGTCCTTGAGCTTTCCGGAAGCCGACATGGAGGGCAGCGGATTTGCCGTAGTTGCGAGAGAAGCGCACCGCCCGCAGAAATGGGTATTCCGCATGCAATCGTTCTATGACTGCCCATGAGTCATCGGTACTCCCATCATCTATGATCCAAACTTCGTAAGCCGTGAAGCGCCCTTCACACACGCGGGCAATCCAGGCGATCAGTTCGGGAAGGGACTCGGCTTCATTATATGCCGGAATGACGATGGAGAGCTCCACTTACAAGCCAAGGATTTTGAGTTCAGTGCGACGATTTTTCTGCTTGTTTTCGGGGGTATCGTTAGGAGCGACGGGGCGCGACTCGCCATATCCTTTGGCTATCAGCCGGTGACTTTCTATGCCGCGGGAGACAAGATAATCTACCACCGCTTGGGCACGCGCCTGAGAAAGACGCAGGTTATAAAGTTCCGAGCCATCGCTGTCAGTATGCCCAGAGATTTCTACACGCAGGGACGGATTCTCTCGGAGGAAGCGCACCACCCGCTCCAGCTCTTCTATCGACTCAGGGCGAAGAGTTGCCTTGTCATAGTCAAAATAAATATTGCGCAGGACGATAGATTTTTCGGTCGCTACGGGGCTAAGCAGAAAATCACGCTTTATACCACCCTCCGGCACTTCCACAGAGTCGCGGTAGGGGAAAAAGCCCTTGTGAATAATCTCCACATAGTAAAAGCCTGCTGGTAAGCACCCTTTGAAGGCGCCATTCGCTTGGGAGGTCATACGACGACGCACACCGTTTTTATCTATCAGAAAGATCGTCACACCTTGCACTCCTGCGCGGTTATTCTGATTGAGTACGAGTCCCTCTATGCAGGTCTTAGAGACAGGGATAGGCGAGAGGCTCAAATCTACCCGCAGCCCTTGTGGATGGTGCTCCCGTCCTAAAGAAAATATCTGTAAAGCGGGCTCATAACCGGGGGCATCCCCTTGCAAACGGTGATTGATGCCGATGGGGGCTTCTATTTCGTAATAGCCTTTGGCGTTGGTGGTCACCTCGCCGATCACCTCGCCACTTTGGGTCACCAAGCGCACTGTGGCGTTAGAAAGAGGGGAGTTTTTGCCTGACTCCGTGACGTATCCAAAGACTCGCAGTCGCACCACACGCCGCAAAACAAGGTCTCTATGGATGCCGTTCTTAAGAATAGAATCAGGGATGTCTTTTAGCTTAGGGAGGACAATGCGTTCCTCTACGGGCGGATAGCCCGGAACGGTGCCTTTGAGGATAAGGATATGGCGCCCGCCCGTTACCTCAAACCGAAATGGCTTACCTGGTCCTGCCCGCTGCACTTGAAAAACCTCATCGCTTCCCCCTGCTTTCTCTAATGCAATCGTATCTATGAGCGACACATTCCCAGCAAGCTCTTCGCCTGTGTCCCCATCTATCAACCGCCCCCGAATGGCTATCCTCACCGGTTTGGGTGGATTGACAGGGATATTGCGGTGAATGTTGATGGCATTATCCTGAATAGAGGTCGTGATGAAATCAGCATTGTCATCGCCATTCACATCACTCACCACCAAAAACACAGGCGAAGCGCCCGTGACAATCCCATGCCTTTCAGAAAATCCGCCTTTGCCGTCGTTGAGGTGAATGTTGATGACATTATCCCGTCCAGAGACAGTGACCACATCTAAGTCGCCATCTTTGTCAAAATCACCAAGGTAAAGTGAAAAGTTATACTTGCCGGAAGATTGGATGCGAGGATCTTCCCATCGTCCGAAGCCTGAGTTCAAAAAAGTCGCAATAGAAGTGCCTATATAAGTGCCAACGACGATATCGGGGCGTCCATCTTTATTGACATCGCCAATATCCAT
>CAZZMF010000180.1:0-3545 GCA_964655255.1 uncultured Sphingobacteriaceae bacterium | reverse complement strand
CAGTTTCTCCCTCCGTTCCCCGTAGCCGGCTCTTCCGTAGTACCTTTGCCTCTAAGCTGTATGCATTCCCTCTTGTACTACCCGCCTCCTTGGATGCCTTCGCCGCAAACGCCGTATAGCAACTCTCCACTTGATGATACGCTATAATCGCTTCCTCCCTTTTTTACGACATTAGAGCCTTTGCTCCCTTTCTGTTGTTTTCACGCTTTGACTGTTTATGATGAGGGCTAAGGGTTCAGGTGCCCGTTCCTGTCCTTATGCTCTTCAGCAGTGAGCACTGCGGAGATTTTTTAGAGTAAGCGACTGTACCCCGAGGTTCGTCATACCAAAGCCCGTGTATTTGCTTTCCTTTTGGGGCTTTCCCTGTCGGGGGTATAATACCAAAGTGGCGCATTACTTTGCCTCCCTTAACATCACCCTTTGGCACACAATAGGTTATTCCTTTGCTCCTCCATCTCCCTGGGAGCTTAGTGAGAGCTGTAGGGGGTACCAAGGCTGCTCTTCTGGTGGCATCCAATAGGCGCCTCTAAGCCATAGGGGGGCTTCTATGTAGGGGGCTATATTGTAGAAAGTTCCTTTGGGTTTCCCTTCCAGTCGGGCATATGAGGGTTTCGAAAGCGAGTCAAGTTGTATATACAACTGCTCGGCATAGGCATGATGGACGCCTTTCCAACGAGTGCCTTCTGACTGGTAGTATAAGAGTTGCACGCGCCCGATAAAGTAAATCTCTCTGAGTGTGCCAGTGCTATCCCAGAGCGCCGCTGCAGAATCTCCGATAACTTGATGATAAAATCGCAGGAATGTATCCGCTTCACTGAGGAAGCGCACCTCTTCTGAGGCGTGGACAGAGCGGGGCTTACGCTGGGTAAAGTATAAAGTGATTTTCTTGCCATAGAGCTGCATGGAATTCTCTGTGAGCCATGCTTGTCCTGTCAGATGAGCGATCTGGCGCAAGGTATCATATAGGAGGGTATCACTACGGGAGCGGTAGGGGAGGCGTATGAG
Source organism: uncultured Sphingobacteriaceae bacterium (assembly GCA_964655255.1). GTDB lineage: Bacteria > Bacteroidota > Bacteroidia > SpSt-205 > SpSt-205 > SpSt-205. The sequence goes on along the minus strand of CAZZMF010000180.1, from coordinate 2,540 downwards.
TTCAGCAGTGCCCGCAGCGTATAAGGTCTCTTGCTGAGTCCAGATGCGTTCGGCTTGGATGAAGGTCGTGTCTGTGGTATCGGTCAGCAAGAGCGCAGCGTTGGCTTGCAAGGTGAGGGTTCGCCGAACCCAGTAGGCAGTATCTGCCCATGCGAAGTATCGCTTTTTTCTCTCGCGGTATCGCACATCACAGAGCGCCTGTCCAGAGTCCCTATCTGGATGGTAATAAGCTTCAGTTGCCCAGATGAGAAAGCTCGTATCCCGATAGTGGGCTGAGTCTCGCAAAAAAACCTCTCCTGTGTGGCGATTCCATTCGGCTCGGCGCGCTGTGAGGGTATCACGACGAATGGTATCCCATACAACGACCTCTGTGGGAAATATCGCATAAGAGCGCCAGCTTTCATATATTAGGGTATCAGAGCGCGCTTGAGCGTGTTCTCTAAAGATGCGGACTTTACCAGCGAAGGTGGCGATTTCGGTGCGGGTGTCATAACTGCCGCGTTCGCTATGGATTTCGCCAGTAGTATCGGAGAAGGTGCCGCCGCCCTCGTACCAAGCGGTTTGGGTCAAACGGTCATAATGCAGGCGCGGGGCTCGAAGCTGCGCCGGCGGAAAGCTAGCATACACCTCCCCTTCATAAGTGAGGCGCTGCGTTTCAGGGTCATAGGTGAGCTGGGTAGCCTGGATTTGTCCAGAAGTGCCGATATAGGTTATCACCCCTCCTCTTGCAGTGAAGTGGCCTTTCTCGGTGATTTCTGCCTCTTGGCATCGCAGGCGTATGGTGTCCTGACGAAGTTGAACATGTCCGCGCAAAATGCGCCTTTCGAGGGTGCCGCTCAGTTCATCCGCGCTTTCTATCTCCACCGTTTGTGCCTGTAGGGGCAGGTTTCCCAGGATGCACAGCACTGCGGTTTTCCACAGGCATCGCCCAAACACAGCAACCGCAAGGTAGCAAATCCCCTGATTCCTTTCTGGAGCAGCCTCATTTAGCTTGCCCGCTGTACCTTACGCCCATGCGAATCGGTGCAGCCTCCGTACGCACTTTACCGCTGGATTGGGAGGGTAATCATCAACGCATCGTCAGCCTGATACATAAAGCGCAGCAGCATCAGGTGGAACTGCTTGTTTTTCCTGAACTCGCTCTATCAGGGTATGAATGCGGCGACTTTTTCTGGAGCCCTTGGGTCGCTGAAGCGGCATGGGAAAGCCTACAGAAGCTGCGGGAGATCGTAGGCAATCAAATCGTCATCGTAGGGCTACCGCTGCGTATCCACAGCAAACTCTACAATGCCGCTGCCGTGCTCAGTCAGGGCAAAGTATGGGGCTTCGCACTGAAAAGGTACCTGCCGCGGGATGGAGTCTTTTATGAGCCGCGGTGGTTTGAGCCTGCGCCCCCAGAACCCTTCATAGAGCCCCGTAGTGGCGTACCCGCTGGATATGCGCTACCCTTTCAATGGGGGGACTTGATCCTGACGATAGAAATCTGCGAAGATGCGTGGCAGCCCCAGCGTCCGCTCACCCAGCATTTGACGCATATCGCCGTAAGTCTCAACGCCTCCCCTTTTGAGATGGAAAAAGCCCTACGGCGTCAGCGCCTCGTAGAAGAAACCAGTTATCGTTATCAGTGCGTCTATGCTTATGCGAACCTTCTCGGCAACGAAGCTGGGAAACTACTGTATGATGGCGACCTTTTGATTGCTTGGCGGGGCTCGCTCTTAGCAGCTGGAGAGCGCTTCTCTTACCACGATGGCGAACTGATCTGGGCGGACGTTTCCCCTGAGGCGATACAAGCCTTACATCGCCCCACCCTACCCCCCCCTCAGAAAGTCATTCCCTTACCCACGGTACCGAGCGCCACACCTATCGTCTCAGGCACGGGACCCATGACAGCCCCTCGAGGAACGGCTTCTCGCTGGGCAGAACTTACCGAAGCCATAGCAATGGGCTTGTGGGATTATCTCTGGAAAAGCCGCAGTCGGGGATTTGTCGTATCGTTATCGGGGGGCTTAGACTCCGCCGCATGCGCTGTACTGGCTCATTATGCCTTGCAAAAAGCTAAAAAAACCTTGTCCCCAGTTCAGTACAAGCAGCGTCTTGCTTACATGGATGGGGCAGAGCCAAGGATTTATACCTTTTATCAGGCTACTGCCCAGAGCAGCGAAGCTACTTATCAACGCGCCAAAGCTTTAGCGGAAGCCCTCGGGCTACCTTTTCATAAGTGGGACCTACAGCCGCTGGTAGAATCCTATGAAGCACTGGTGACGAGTTGGTTAGGTAGGGAGCTCTCTTGGGAAAAAGACGATATTGCCCGGCAAAACCTTCAAGCGCGGGTACGCGTCCCCGGTATCTGGATGGTAGCCAACCTTATGGGGGCTCTTTTGCTCACGACCAGCAACCGCAGCGAACTCGCTGTGGGCTATTCAACGATGGACGGGGATTCCTCGGGGGGCTTGGCGCCGATAGCAGGCATCGCTAAAGCTGACCTCCGAGAATGGGCACTGTGGGCAGCAGATGCACTGGACCTGCCGCCTTTACGGGAG
>CAZZMF010000179.1:0-3574 GCA_964655255.1 uncultured Sphingobacteriaceae bacterium | reverse complement strand
TACGAGCGAAACATGGATAGATATTGCGATGGTATCCATTCTCCTTAGAAGAAATCATGAAGATGACATTCCAAACACTTTCTAAGGGCTTATCCGCAATAAGAGTACAGAATCACATTTGATGCGATTTTATCACAGCCATCTTTCACAAAAGGCTCAGAGTCAGGGATAAAGGCGAAAAGTCAGGCTCTTGACATTTCACTTCTGGCTGGAAAGCTGCGCGAAATGAGCGTAAAGGGTGCAGACCTTTGCCTCGTGCGATACCTTCTGTCGGGCGGAATGGTACTGGGACAGATAGGCTACCTTCTGGCCCAATGTACCCTCAATATGAACGGCACCCAGCTTGTCAATATCAGCGACCCTAATGGCTGTAACTGCGGCACCTTTACTTTCTATGATAATGGCGGTCCGAGTGGGGACTATACCAATAGTCGGCGGGATACCCTTTATCTGGTCAATCCAGGTGGTCGAATCCGGCTGAGCTTTTCCAGCATCGCTACGGAGAGCTGCTGTGATTATGTATGGTTGTACGACGGACGGGGTCCGAATGCCCCGCTGGTAGGGCGCTATTCTGGTACCGTCACCTCGCCCACATGGACATCCAGTACGGATACGGTTACGGTTATATTTTACTCAGATGGCTCCACTACATACGCTGGCTATGCAGCTACGGCTCAGTGTGTGGGTGGGCTGCTGCGGTATGACCTGAGCGGAGGAGCGCCGACTTTGAGCCTTAGTGATTGCATGCAGCCATATACCTTTCTGGATGGTGGGGGCACCAGTGGGGCTTATCCCGAAGGCATAGATCACACGGTGACCTTCCAGCCTGTAGCTAATACCCATCTGATAGTCGCCTTTCCTTATCAACTCACGCTTGGAGCGGGAGATACCCTGTGGGTTCATGCCGGAAGCACTACTAATGCGCCTCTGCTGGCTGCCTTCGTCCGGGGCAGCTCCCGGGGGGATACTATCGTTTCCCCTGTGCCGGGAGGAAGCCTTACCTTTCGCTTCAAATCCAATACCGACGGAAGCACCGGCGCCGGCTGGAGTGCTCGCATTTTCTGCGCAGCTACTCCTCCCCCGGCAGTTACCTACATGGGAGCTGGCATACGAGCTATACCCTGCAGCGGAGGATTAGCTTACCGATTTTATGATAGTGGATCACCCGGATTGATGGATGCCGGACGCACGAACTATGGCAACTATGGCAATAATGAAGATCGTATCATCACCTTTGTATCGCTGAATGAAGCAGAACGCATTCGCCTGCAGTTCAGCAGTTTCCATACAGAGGGCTACTTTTCTGATTTCATAGAGGTATATGATGGTCCCTCAGTGAATGCCCCCTACATCGGTAGGTGGGGTGGAAGCAGCTTACCCCCTACCCTGACCTCCAGTGGGGCGTACCTCACGATACGATTCAGAAGTGATGGGACCACGAACTACCCAGGCTGGATAGCTTCAGTCACCTGCACAGGCGAAAGTGTTCCTCCTACGGTGAATCTATCATCTCCTTGGGCTTTCTATACGCTGACAAGCTGCAATCAACGCTATCTTTTCACTGATATGGGCGCACCGACGAGTAACTATTCGGAAAATCGCTCAGATACCATTAGCTTTTTCCCACCGTCAGGTAGCCGGCTGGCAGCCGCCTTTTCTTATCAACTTCGCTTGGCAAGCGGGGATACCTTATGGGCATTTGCAGGGACTACCTGCCATTCGGATTCTCTGCTGGCAGTTTTCACACCCGGCATTTCAGACGGGGACACCCTGATAGGACTGGCAGATGAGGCTCTTTCGTTTGTTTTCCGTTCCAATCTGGACGGACAAACCGCTGCGGGGTGGCAGGCTGTCATATTCTGTGCCTCTCCGGGCGCGATCTCTACGACCTACATGGGAGCGGGTATCCGGGTAGTACTCTGCGAGACAGGGTATCAGTTTTATGACAGTGGGCGCCCCTATATCACGCCTGGCGGCACTTACAGCCATAATGAACATCGCTCTCTCCTCTTTATAGCCCCCTCCGGCTGCGGAGTCGATGTACAGTTTCAGAACTTCAATACGGAAGCCTGCTGCGACAGTCTGGTCCTGTACAGTGGCGCCCAGCCGGATCCTACCCGTCGTATCGGTGGGTATCGGGGCACAAACCTGCCTGGGGGAGGTAGTCCTATTTCGGCGGGAAGCGATACGATGCTGGCGGTTTTCCGGTCAGACGGTACAGTTGTGGATGCTGGCTGGAGTGCTCGCCTGACCTGCACCACCCTACTGAGCGTAAGTCTTTCACCCTCAGGCTCTATCGCCCGATGCCATGGGGATAGTGTAACCTTCACAGTAAGCCCGGGCGGTACTGGTTACACCTACACATGGAATACTGGCTATTCAACGAGCATGCCCACTTACACCGTGTATCAGTCGGGCACCTACTACGTAATTGTAACTACCCCTTCGGGGTGCTCAGCTATGTCGGCGCCAGTAGAGGTTGTGATTCATCCGCCCTTAGATACAGCGGTTCAGGTCTCTGGCTCCGGGGTGGGAAGCACTACGCTGACAGGCTCAGGGTGCAGCGGAAATAACATAGTGTGCAGCTGGGTAAACTGCGCTACCGGGCAGGTGGTTCATACGGGGTCTCCCTTCACCCCTACCCAGGCAGGTTCTTATGCACTGGTAGTCCGAAATACCTCTACGGGATGTGCGGACACCTCAAGCTGCTATCTGGTAGATCAAAGCACAGGGGTAAGTGATGGGCAGGCTGCTGTGTCCGTTTATCCTAATCCCACTTCGGGAGGCGTATCTTTTCTCTCGGGCCAGCAAAGAGTAGAGCATGTGCGTCTGTGGGACCTGGCTGGACGCCTTGTAAGAGTATATTCCCAGCCCACGCTGCCTCTGCGATTAGAAGCCCCGCAAGCAGGTGTATTCGTGATAGAAGTGGTAGGACCTAACGGAGAGAAGGAGCATATACGCTGGCAGGTTTTACCCTGAGACCAGACATGCTACCTAACCAAACTGTACGCATATGAGCATCGCAGGTTACATGTACGGACAGGTGCCGGCATCGCCGGTGAAGGTGGAGGAGCTGGAGCTCCTCAAAAAAACGCTACTCTGGACAGAAGAAGATGATCGGTATCTGCGCATGGCAGCGGATGTGCTGCGAGACCAGATTGATGCGGTTCTGGACCTGTGGTATGGGTATGTGGGCAGTCATCCGCACCTGGTACATTACTTTACCGATGCGCAGAGCGGTCAGCCTATCGGAGAGTACCTGCAGAAAGTGCGCGCCCGTTTCGGTCAATGGATTTTAGACCTGTGCGAGAAGCCCAAAGACGCCACATGGCTCGCTTACCAGGAAGAGATCGGGCTGCGACACCACCTCTCTAAAAAGAACAAAACAGATGGCGTCTCCTCCGTGCCGTTTGTGCATTTCAGGTACATGGTAGCCTTTATCTATCCGATTACAGCGACTATCCGCCAGTTCCTCGCCCGAAAAGGCCATTCCGCCGAAGAGGTGGATAAAATGCATAATGCGTGGTTCAAGGCGGTCGTGCTGACAGTCGTGCTATGGTGCCGACCTTACATC
>CAZZMF010000178.1:0-3584 GCA_964655255.1 uncultured Sphingobacteriaceae bacterium | reverse complement strand
GGCATCAGGGGGGCAGGAAAGTGCATGCCATATCCCAGCGGTTGGGCAGCCCATCGCGCATGAACTATCCATGGAATACCTTCCCAGCGTTTAGCCCAGCGCCAGAGCGTGTCCATCAGCGGCGGATGCGCTAACCGCAACACAAGCGCCGTAGCTCCTCGTCCCAGCGCCCGTTCCGTCCATCGGTCCAAGTCCTCTACTTGCCAGGGCGTGATAGCCATCGCCGCCCAATAAGGGGTCATTCTATCGGCGAAGCAATAACGAGATAACGGTTTCGGTCGGGAATTACTGTCTCTATGCCCTCTGGCAGAAGAAAGCGCTCAGGGTTCTGGGTGAGGACAAATCGTAAGCGCTGTTTCCCCGTGATAAACTCCATCGGTCCCGTGAAGCTTTTTTCCTCACATAGCCAGTGGGCTTCTAAATAGCGGTTTTTGCCCTCAGAGACCACTCGGTAGCGAACTACAGGCGGTCGCAGATAGTACAGATAAGCCCGGAAAAACGGTTCCAGCGGTTCTCCGAGCTGCCGACTCATAAATGCGATGAGTTGTGCTGCTGAAATCGTCTGAAAAGCGAAGCTATCCTGTATCGCTCGCAGACACCGAAACCAAAGGGAATCGTTATTCACGCGACTGCGTAGGGTGTGGAGTACCCACGCCATCTTGTAGTAGATGTCGGTATTGTAAGTCTGGTCGGCATTTACGCCGTAGGGACCTTGGATGGTCTGGCGATTTTGGATATTGTTGCGCTGCCGGAGGAGGTATTGTAGGGCGCGTTCATAGCCATAGTAATACTCCACAAAAAGCGCTTCTGCGTATGTACAGAAGCCCTCTTGTATCCATAAGTCGCCATTATCAGCGGCAGTTACATGATTGCCCCACCATTCATGTCCGCTCTCGTGCAGAATGATATAGTCAAAGCCCCACTGCGGATCAGGGTGAAAGCGGTTTCCGTAGGCGATAGCGCTTTGATGCTCCATGCCGTAATAAGGCGATTCTACTAACGCAAATCCATCGCGCTGTGGCGGATAAGGTCCGAAGTAATGCTCCATTGCCCGCAGGACTTTTACGCTTTGGTCACGCATGTAGGAGTGCTTGTCGGAGTTTTTGGGGAGGAGGGAGAAACGCAACGGGATGACTTGTCCGCTTGCACTGTGAAAAGTATCTGTGTAGGTGATGTATCCCGGCGCGGCGTAGAAGGTGATATTGTAGGTATTGATGGGGTAGGAGACGCGGTAGGTGAAGCAAGTGTCTTTGCCTTGGGGGGTAGCGCTGACGGGCTGACCATTAGCTATGACGCGCAGGGGAGCGGGCACGCAAAAAGTAAGCAAAGCGCTATCGGGTTCGTCGGAGAGGTGATCTTTGAGGGGCCACCAGACGCTGGCGCCTACGCCTTGGCAACTCACACCGACCCATGGCTCTCCGGAGGGGGTTTTGCTCCAGACGAGTCCGCCGTCCCATGGGGGGCGCGGCGCCTTCCGAGGGCTGCCTTGGTAATGGGCTTCCCAGCGATGTAAGCTTCCTTTCGTCCAAAAGGAGGTGCGTCCTGATAAAGGTACAAAAATCGCTCGCGTCCCTTTCACGCGGCTATATCGTACTCTCTGCCCGTCTAAAAGCAGTTCGGTGATCCGCAGGGCAGGATCTAAGTCTATTTGAAGCGTATCGCTGCCCCCCATCCATCGGAAGGTACATATGACCTTACCCCTCAGGCTCTGTGTCTGGGGAGAGATAGAGAGATGCAGGGCGTAATGCGTTACATCATAGCAGCTTCGGTAAGGAGAAAGGCTACCTATTAGGGTGTCAGCGTGTGTATAGGGACGACGATTGTGAAGAACTTGGGTGCCTTCCCACTGGGCACATGCCAGTAGAGGAAGTAGAATGCTTATATGCCCGAGGCAGAACCGCATAGCACAAGTCCGCATAGTCTATAAATCAAGTGTGCTGCTACGATAGCGTCTATTTCTGCGCCGCCGGTTTCACATACATCAAAGCCGATGATAGTGCGTCCGGAGTGCGGGATGGCTTCTAATAGGAAAAATAACTCTTCGTATCGCAGTCCGCCTGGCACGGGTGTGCCGGTGTGAGGCACATAACCGACATCTAAAGCGTCGGCATCTATGCTGACATAGACGCGTTTGGGGAGGAGGCTCACTATCTCGCTGACGGTCTCGATGAGGGGGCGCCCCCGAAAAGCTGTCTGCGCCAGCCGCCGCATTTCATACACGACCAAGCGAGGATAAAGGGCGCGGGCATATTCGGCTTCCTCCTTTGCCCAATCCCGGATCCCCACAGCTACCACGCGCTGCACATAAGGAAGGCGGCTAATGTGGTACAAAATCGTCGCATGCGAATAGCGCAGCCCCTCATACGATGGGCGCAAATCAGCATGCGCATCAATATGTAATACGCCGTAAGGTTCTGTTTCTTGGAGGGCATGATGGGCACCCAAAGGCACACTGTGATCCCCTCCTACGATCCCAAAGGGCTTTTGAAGAGAAAGGGCTTGTTTCACTTGGGCAGCTACGAAGGGGAGGACTTCGCTTTCGTAGATAGTGTCTGTCGCCTCGCCCTCGGAAAAAGGTACAGATGGATGGATGTAGGCTATTTTAGCGTATTCTAAGGCGGGACATTCGGAGCGGTAATAGTCTATTTGTGGAGAGACCTGACGAATGAGTTCCGGAGCCAAGGCAGTACCCCGACGAAAAGATACCCCCCCTTCCCACGGCACAGCAATCAATACAAGCTCCGCTTCTGGAAGGGGTACATGACGCCCGAAAATCTCCCGGCTCAACTGCGTCTCCACCTGCATCGGGCGGCTAAGATACGAGCTTATGTAGCTTCGGGGACTTCGCTTATCTTTGTGGAGAAAGTATGGTTGGACTTGGACGACGATTTTTTGCTGGGGCAAGCCCGCTTTCGTGGCTTGTCGGGGTGAATGTGGCGGTCTATGTGGCTTCTGTCTTGATAGCCGTGGGATTTTATGCCGCAGAAAACTTAGCGCTCTTTGAACATTTTTATAGAAAGTTGGCTTTGCCTGGCACTCCAGCCCTTTTAGCTGAGCAGCCATGGAGTCTGCTGACGCATATGTTTATTCATGACTGGCGGGGATTCTGGCATATTCTTATCAATATGCTCTGGTTGTATTGGATGGGGCGGCTCTTTCTCACAACGCAGCCGGCGCATAGGCTTTTTTGGGCATACGGTTTTGGGGGACTGGGAGGCATTATTGGTTTCTTGAGCTATGCGTGGAGTCATCCTGGGTATGCTGGCTATGCATTTGGGGCTTCTGCGGCGGTGAATGGAGTGTTTTTTGCTACCGTAGCGCTTATGCCAAACTTTCGCGTGTTTTTGTTCATTTTCGGTCCGATTGCGCTCAAGTGGCTTGCGCTGGCGTGGGTGTTTTTAGACTTGCTTTTGACACTCAGTGGGAATGAAGCAACCGCCATAGCGCATCTTAGCGGGGCAGGGATGGGCTTGCTTTTCGGCTATCTTTTGGGGCGGGGTTGGAAGCCTGAACGACTGACTATCTCTATCGCACAGGCTTTTCAGGAGAAAGAGATCACCCAAGCAGAAGTAGACCGCATTTTG
>CAZZMF010000177.1:0-3590 GCA_964655255.1 uncultured Sphingobacteriaceae bacterium | reverse complement strand
CTTTGGTATGGAACATAAAGTGCTGAGGGGTGCGCAGGTTATCTGAAGGGTAGGCACCAAAAACACCGACATCCATTATCCTTACTATGGGTATCTTTGTCATGCATGGCTTCCGCCCTTACAGAATCCCACCTGCGTAAAATGCTCAGCGATACGCTGCGAGAGCACCTGTGCAGTGTGCTGAGAGAGCCGATAAGGTCGGAGAGTATCCTCATGGATAGTCCCGCTGCTAATGCTCCTTCATAAGCTTTTCCGCAAACGGATAGGTGCGATTGTGGTCTCTCTCCAAAAAGCCATCCATAAGACTCAGGCTGAGATTCTGTCACTTCACAATCTGAAACACATTTTACTGGAGCTTCGCCATGGCTGAGGTAGGCTTTGTAGAGACGCCGTTCCCGATTGCCCGGCTTATGGTCAGTCTGGCGCGCGCTCCAAAAGAAGGTAGCCATACCTTAGATGCCGGTGCCGGGCACGGAGTTTTCCTGCAAGCTTTGACAGAGGCTGGTTTCTCTTCCATATACGCCATAGAGTATTCTCCTCAGCTATATGCATATCTTCAAGCGCACTGGGGAGGGAAAGTTTCCCTCATACATGGGGACTTTTTATCATGGCAAGCGCCCGGGCTATTTGACCTTATTATTGGCAATCCACCGTATGTACACTTCAACCAGCTGCCTGAGCGGCTGCAATCCTCTGTGCGAGCTATCATCGGCACCGCCGAAGGAGATATTTACTATGCCTTTATTCTGAAAGCGCTAACGCTTCTGCGTCCGGGGGGTGAGTTGATATTCATCGTACCTTATACTTTCTTTTACAATACCCATGCTCGGTTTCTGCGGGCTTCTCTTCTGCGAGAAGGTAGCATAGACCTGGTGATTGATCTGGATGAGGCGCGACTTTTCAGAGGGGAAAATCCCGAGACGGTGATATTTCGCTTCCGAAAAGGCGAGAAAAGCAACTCCCTTATTTATTTGAAACTCCGGGATCGTCGTGCTTCCGTGGAAGCCATCGCCGCTTCTGCCTGGGAGGCTTTGCGTACTGGTCAGGAGAATGCCCTCTTTACCCGCAAAGAAATATTCCCCTGGAAAAGCGCCGACCGGTGGGGCATCCTTCAAGACAGTGCCTTACCTTTTCCGACACGCCCTCTCAGAGAAATAGCGCGCGTCGGTGTGGGACTGGTCTCTGGGTTTGATAGAGCATTTCGGATAGAAGACCCTACAAAGGTACCTGATGCAGAGAAGCGCTTTCTACACCCCTTCGTCAAAGCTGCTCACTGCAAGCCCCACAAAGTAACGGGCGTCAGCTGGTATATGCTCATTCCCGACCACGTGGATGAATCTACCCTGCGGACACAGGCGCCTTTTCTCTACCAGCACCTTCTGTCCTATCGGGAAGAGCTGGAGAGGCGGTACATGCCTTCCAGTAAGGCGTGGTTTCACTGGCAGGCTCTGCGGAACTACGATTTCCTCCAGAAACACCTTCAACGGCATCGCATCTATGTACCAACGCTAACGCGTCATCTGCCAGCTTTCGCTCTCGGAGAAAGTGGGCTCCTTCCCGCAGGAGATGTCCTTTTTGTACAACCGTACGAACCAACCGATATCCACTGGTTAAGTGTATATCTGAATAGCCCGACCTTTATAGAATACTATCTTCGGCAAGGCATACGGCGGGGCGGACGCCATGTGCTGACACAACGGCTGCTGGAAAGCCTTCCTGTACCTGCTTTTTCACCTGCTGTGCTCCATACCCTCAGGTATAGCCCTTCTCCACCTGATGAAAATCGCCTTATGAACCTCCTGGCGACTGACTACCAGCCGCTTACCCTTCTCTGATACCGAAGTGGCGCATGCCTTTGCCTTTTTGGGGGGTGGGCGGCGGCGCCGAAGGCGCCGCCGCCCACAAAAGCTATCAGCTACCATGCCCAAAGGAACCTTGTCTTGCTACCAGAAAGTTTTAGTATATTTGGGAGGATGACACTGGAAACGATGCGTAAGCTCGCACAGAAGTACGGCGTGCAGATAGATGAGCCTATGCTAAGGTTTCTGCATGCCGCCATCCAGTACTATGATAGACCGCTACGACGGCTGTCTAAAAAATCCCGAACAAAAGCTCCGAAGCCCCCTGCTCAGGAAGAGCAGGCATCGGAACAATAGTGTGCCCATTTGCGAGAGCAAACTCGCCCTCTCAACGGAAACTGTCAAATAAGCAGTTGAGAGGCAAAGCGCAATCATTGTGTGCAGTGCATCTGTCAGGAAAGCCCTGAGTCGCTTTGGCTGAGGAAACTGGGAACTTTATCAGAGTTTATTGCGTTTCCTAAGGCATGCGCCCCTTTGGGCCCACACGCTGGGCGACTCAGAATCGCATCACCGTTTATGCCCTCACGGTCCTCATCACGCTTTTTGGGATAAGCTCATACATCACTCTGCCCAAAGAGCTTTTTCCTGATTTAGTCATTCCGACTATTGTCGTCAATACCGTCTATCCCGGCTCTTCTCCGAGCGATATTGAGAATCTCATCACGCGCCCCATAGAGAAGCGCTTGAAAGGTATTGCGGGTGTGGAGAAAATCAATAGCTATTCCCAGCAGGATGTCTCTACTATCATTGTGGAGTTTTCAGTGAGTGAAGACCCCAAGGAATGCAAAGATCGGGTCAAAGATGCCGTAGATAAAGCCCGTGCCGATTTACCCCGCGATTTACCGCAGGAACCGACGATTACAGATGTGGATTTTTCGGAGTTTCCTATTATGTCTATCAACCTGGCAGGGCAGTATTCGCCAGCTCAACTCAAAAAATATGCTGATGAACTAAAAGATCGCATAGAGGCTCTGCCCCAAATCCGCCGAGTAGATATTATCGGAGCGCTGGAGCGAGAGATACGGATAGATGTAGATATGACCAAGCTCCAAGCGCATAACTTAGCTTTTAGCGACATTGAGAATGCGATCGCTCGGGAAAATGTGCTCATTTCTGCGGGTGAAGCAGATTTAGGGCGGCAGAAACGAACACTCCGCTTAGATGGACGGTTTCGTTCAGTGGAGGAAATCCGAAATCTCGTTGTTCGGTCGGGCTTTGGGGCGCCAGTGTATTTGCGGGATGTGGCGGAGGTGTATGATGGCTATAAAAAGCGTGAAAGTTATGCATTTCTGGATGGTAAGCCTGTCATTACCCTCAATGTCATCAAAAAAGCCGGTGAAAACCTTGTAGAAGCTGCGGACGCCATTTTCGCTCTCATCCATAAAGCCCAAAAAGACCTGCTTCCAAGCGACTTACGGGTCGTCATTACAAATGACCAGTCCGAACGCACTCGCGTCCAACTGGATGACCTTGTGAATACCATCATCATCGGGTTTATTCTGGTGACGGTGGTGATGATGTTTTTCATCGGGCTGGAAAATGCGCTTTTCGTAGGGCTCTCGGTGCCGCTCTCTTCATTCGTGGCTTTTCTGCTTTTTCCTGCGCTCGGATACAGTCTCAACCTCGTCGTGCTCTTCACCTTCTTACTGGCGCTGGGTATCGTGGTAGATGATGCCATCGTCGTCGTAGAAAATACCTACCGCATTTTTGACAATGGACGCGTCCCTATCC
>CAZZMF010000176.1:0-3590 GCA_964655255.1 uncultured Sphingobacteriaceae bacterium | reverse complement strand
ATACCAAAGTGGCGCATTCCTTTGCCTTTTGAGGGGCTGCCGCGCCCCGTGTAATTCGCTCTCTTCCAGCATTTTATTCTTTTCCCCAAGCCTAAAAAAATAGAAAAGCAAATAGGGCGCTTTGGTATCATAACAAAACAAAGAAGCCAAAAAGGGAGACAAACGCAAAGCTTTTGGCATAAGAAGGTCATTCCACCATAGCTTACCCTCACTGAGTAACAACAAGCTTCAAAGGCAAGGGCGTGTGCACATGTTTTCCCCTAACGTGTAGGATATAAACGCCAGAGGACCACTGGCTAATCGGAAGGTTTAGGGTATGAGTAAAATCTCCCTGGAAGACTGTCTGTCCAGTCAGCGTCTGCACTTCTACCTCATAGATACCCGGCTTATCCGCTTCTAAAAAAGCGTACTCCCGAGCGGGATTAGGATACAGGCGGAAGCTTGGAAGGGTAGCTTCAGCGGTTTCTAACTGGGTAGCGAAGCGACCCCCTAAGATAGGCAGCTCTATGTAGGAAGGTTTGTCAGGAGTAGAATGAATAGTTTGAAGGTTTTGACGGGCGCGAAGAGGAACACCGTGGAAAATATAAGTTTTGTCATAGTCTCGCGGGCGCCGTCTAAAAAACTCTCCCGGCATCAGAGGGACATTAGGGCAAGCTTGATAGCGGGGATAGTTCGTACCGCTGATGAGTACCTTGATCCGGTGTCCTTTTCCCCAGCAGTAGGCAATCGGTAATGTCCTAAAGCGCCATTTATATACGCTGTCCGCCACAAGGTTATACCATGGACGAGAGGTATCTTCTTGTCCGTCAGCGATACTTTCAGCATATTCTCGGGCGCGTGCATTGCATGCTCCCTCAAAAACATAATACTGGCGCCCATCTGGATAAACATCCAATATCCGCACAATAATATCTCCATTAGCTGAGTCCGCATAAGGTCCCCATAAAGGTTTGAGCGATACATACAACTCTGCGACTGAGAAACCCGCTATGCATAATGAATCCTGAATAGGTCCTGACTCATAGCTGATGAGATCTGTGTAAGCTTTTCCATTGACTTCATATTGGGCGGGGCGGTCTAAGACAATATGCCTATACTGGGGATCAGCAAAGTCCATCTGCCCTTGGCTGAATCTTTGTCCGTCAGGGGTACGAACTATCATGTTTGCGCCGCCGTGCGTGAGCACAGGCGTAATCGGACTGGAAATGAAGGAACGCTCTGGCTCCGGAGCCGTAGGGGGCCTATCCGTGATGGTCCCATCGCCATGCAGATACAGTCGTAGCTTAGGCAAACCAGGCAGGGGAAACGTATCTGCACTAATCCAGTAGTTGCCCACCGGAGGATCATTTAAGCTGTCTGCCACAGGACCTACCACATAAAAGCGCACATTCTTGATGCCGTTGGGTAGGGTAGCATCAAAGGGATAAGTAGTGTCCTGTACTACTAATCCTGAGGTGTCTCCAAAGAATGAACTACCAGTAGGTGGAAAGTTTATACGAGTGCGCAGGTTTTGTACAGTGTCATTAGGATTTCCTTCTCGCAAGCCTATGAGATGAATCGGCAGGCGACGCATACCTTGTGTACCGTTCATAAAGTTGAAGAACTCGTAATAGCTTGTGCGGAAAGTATCCGCTGGCACCCTCAGCCACAGTTCTACGCCTTGGTTGTTTCCGAGGTATTGCCAGGCGGTATCGGGGAGCAGCTGAAAAGTGGGCGTCCCCAGAAAGTACCGAAACCAGCGAAACATCTCCGAATCAACAATCCGTGCGGCATTGTAAAATTCAAAGTCGGAAAGGTCGGTAAGATTGAATGTTTCGATAACATTTAGGGGATAGCGATGATCTCGCCCATCAGGTAAAATGCGCATGTCTCCAGTAGCGCGCCCTCCCACCGTCTGATGCGCATAAGGACCGATGATAAGCTTCTGGTACTTTTTTATTGAAGGAGGCAAATGCTGCATGAGATAGCTCCAAGTCTGAATGGTGCCATCAATAAAAATGTCCCACCACCCAGTATAATGATACATAGGCACTTGCATGTTTTCGTAGCGGCTTCGGGGACCGCGCCATTGAGGATTGCCGTTGGCGTCTAAGGTGGCATGACTGATATCCCATAATGCACGTGCGGGGGAGTTTGGATAATGCACCCCATACATCGTACTCCAAAAATCTATGGCTATCTCTGCAGCTTGCAGTCCGCTCTGAATAGTATCTCCGTAATCTGCCAGCGTATGGAGCGCATCGTATGGATTAGCAGGTCCGGGAACATAATCGTAAAACTCCATTTGCCTGCGTACCCATCCATCGAGGAGCCTTTCCCGGAATACGCCGTTATGATGCGCTGCGGAATAAGAAAACTCTCCCGTAGCTACCACAGGTACAAGAGCCTTTAACCCGCGTCCATTAGGGTCTATGGGATGGGCTGCCGCCAACTGGTATTGCGTATAACCCAACGCAGAAGTCCCGTACATGCCTACTTTGCCGTTGCAGAGGAGGGGATCAGTAGCACTAATCTGTCCATCCCCATCTCCGTCATATCTCAAGCTGTCCAATATCCACCGATAGCTATCCCATCCATCTTCATGAGTATTGGCTTCTTTATTAGGGGTAATGTCCAGAGGATGTCCCGCCCCAGGTCCGAGATGGCTAACATAAGCCGTTTTTTCCCAGCTATCACTGTAAAGGGGAAAATACACGCCCTCTGACCGGTACCTGCCCCGCGTATCCTGTTCAATCCCTACATAGCCCAATAAAGCAGCCGCTATGGCTATTTTTCCTTCTTTTCCATAAGGCGTACGTAGCCATAAAACAGGCAAGGCATACGGGTTGGATTGCCCCGGATAAATCAAATATCGCTGACCCGGATAAGCAAAGCGTATTTTCCGGGTGCCAAGAGCG
Source organism: uncultured Sphingobacteriaceae bacterium (assembly GCA_964655255.1). Taxonomy (GTDB): domain Bacteria; phylum Bacteroidota; class Bacteroidia; order SpSt-205; family SpSt-205; genus SpSt-205. Next base: position 693 of record CAZZMF010000176.1, on the reverse strand, counting down.
GGCATTCCGAAGTTTGCCATATTTACGTTGAAGGCGATGGTATCACTAAAGACAGGCTCTACCACCAGCGTACTTAGCCTAACCCCATCACGCATCGGTACCATGTACTCCGTAGTTTTCACAAAGTCAGAAATGTCATCTGCCATGCCATTCGGCTGCTGGGCGCATACTAAGGTTATCGTTGCTATCCATATAATCCAAGAATATGCGCGAGGTTAGTAGGTTAGCTGGGCTCACATTTATTTACTTGTGGACTTCTCTTTGCGCAAGAAGAGCGAGAGGGTATAAGACAGCCGCTTCCTGCCCCGCGTGTAGAGAAGGTACCACAGACGATTACTTTTACGGGGCGAGTCACTACGGCGACGGGAGATCCCCTCCCTGGGGCGTATGTCAAAGTCGTAGGTAGCGTTCAAGGGACGGTTTCTGGGGCAGACGGGGGATTTCGCTTGATGCTCATAGCGCCGCCTGACCCCATCCAAGTGGAAGTGAGCTTTGTTGGATATAAAACGCTGCGGCGTACCTTATCCTTGGCGGAGTCTTCAGCTCCCCTCACCTTCGCTTTGGAGGAGGCTGACATCCAAGCGCCAGAGATCGTCATTTCCGCCAGTCGCATCAGCGAAACCTTCCAGACCTCCCCTATCACGATTCAAAAAATGAGCTTGCGCGAACTCAACACCATGCCAGGCGTCTCTT
>CAZZMF010000175.1:0-3594 GCA_964655255.1 uncultured Sphingobacteriaceae bacterium | reverse complement strand
GCAGTAGAGAAGGAAGCACAAGAAATCAAGCGCCTATCTGCGCTCACTGCCTATCGCGACACGCTTTATCGGGGTCTGCAAGCTGCTGATTCAGTGGAGCGGCGTATCTATCAGCAGCTTATTCCTTCTGTGCCCGCAGACTCCACAGCGAAGGACGCCGTAGCTCATCCTATACCCTCTGTCAGTACTTTGTCAGAAGATACCCTGACTAAATACCTGGCGAAAACCGAGCAGATGCTCCGTACTGTCATGCGCAGTGAAGAGCTATTGAATCGTCCGGAACTGCGCTCCCCTCGCCTGCCACGCCACTTACCCTGTGAATGCTCAGAGATAGGGGCTGGTATGCGCGAGCTCGCTCACCCCCTCACTGGGCAACCTCAAAAGCATGATGGTATAGATTTTTTGATTAGTGAAGGGGCCCCCGTACGCGCCACCGCAGAAGGCCTTATACGCTCTATTCAAGGCGACCGTTCCGAAGGCATGAAAATCACCATTCAACATACGCCCCACCTCGCCACTGTATATTTTCCCGTTATCCCAGAAGTAGAAGTGGGTCAGTGGGTCGGTATGGGCAGCATCATCGGCAGGGTAGGGCGGATAACCTTAGCAAAAGTTCCTGTCTTGCATTATGAAGTCCGTGTGGAAGATAAACCTGTGGATCCTTTCCTTTTTCTGTGGGGGGCATTTACCCTGAGCGAACGAAACTATCGCAAACAAGCCCTCATGCTCCAGCCAAATGGGCTCCACTAAGCGATACTATACTCTGGCGGAAGTAGCTAACCTCCTGCATGTACCAGAACACCAAGCGCGGCGGTGGATACGACTGTTTTTATCCCTGCCGCCTTATAAGACGATGCGCATCCCTGCTGAAGCTTTACCCCGCCTGCGTCGGGTGCGCGAGGGCGTTATGCTCTATCGTTTGCGCGGGGAGGCGCTCCGAGCCTTCGTAGAAGGTAAAGCCATCCCTCAGCAAAAAGCTCCCTTTCCTGACTATCCCGCGCTTTTAGGAGAGATTCTTTCAGACATAGACGCCATTTTGCGGGAGTTAGAGGGCGGAAGCCCCTGAGTTTTTCGCTACTTGGAGCGCATGCTTCCTTTCGGAGAGCCACCGCTCCGCATCCAACGCTGCCATGCATCCAGAACCCGCCGCCGTCACCGCTTGACGATAAACTGGATCCTGTACATCCCCTGCTGCAAACACCCCCTCTAAGTTTGTGCGGGTGCTTTTCGGCTGGGTAATAATATAGCCATTCGCATCTAACTCTACTTGCCCCCGGAAGATTTCCGTATTGGGTTGGTGTCCGATGGCAACAAAAAATCCTCTTACGGGGATAATCTGCTCTTCGCCAGTCTGGGTATTGCGCACTTTGACGCCTTCTACGAACTTTTCTCCGAGAATATCTACGGTGACGGTGTTCCAGTGAATGTGGATATTGGGGGTAGATTTGACGCGCTCTTGCATAATGTAGGAAGCGCGCATTTGGTCGCGCCGCACGAGCATATGGACTTCACTACAGAGTTTGGAGAGGTAGAGGGCTTCTTCACAGGCGGTATCACCGCCGCCGACGACAGCTACGGGCATGCCGCGATAAAAAAAGCCGTCGCATACCGCGCAGGCACTAACGCCTGCCCCGTAAAGACGCTTTTCTGCTTCTAATCCCAGCCATTTTGCAGCAGAGCCTGTGGCAATAATAACCGCTTCTGCTACTATTTCATCTCCTCCGCTGAGCCAGAGGCGCTTCGGCTGCTCGCGCAGTTCCACTTTTTCCACCACATCGTAAATAATCTCGGTTCCGAAGCGCTCGGCTTGTTTGCGGAAATCCTCCATCATCTCCGCTCCGAGAATGCCATTTGGATAGCCGGGGTAGTTTTCTACTTCGCTGGTCTTAGTGAGTTGTCCGCCTGGTTCAGGACCTGCGATAAGCACGAGCTTCAATCCCGCACGCGCTGCATAGATAGCCGCCGTATAGCCTGCGGGACCAGACCCAATAATCGCTACATCGTATGTCATAAGCCTGCTTGTGGTAAAGGATGCTTTGCTTGATAACGCTTCAGCCCTTCTCGCAGGAATTGCTCATACTGCTTTACATCCAGTGTGAAGCCCTGCGGGGGCAGAAGCGGTTCTAAAGTCTCATCCGTAATCACATAATACGGTTGAGCCTGGACATGATAGCGCTCTTTCTCTATATGGAGCCACTGGTCGCCGACTGTACGCAGTTTCGTTCCATCGTTGGTGATGATTACCGAGTCCAGGGGGGTTGCATCATCTACAAAAAGTGACACCAGCACGAAGTTTTCCCGCATTAGGTTTTTGATGGAAGGGTGAGTCCATACGGAACTTTCTACTTGACGGCAGTTTGTACAGGTGTGCCCTGTGAAATCTATGAGTAAAGGCTTGCCGACCTGCGCTGCATATTGGCGTGCTTCTTCCAAGTCGTAAAAAGCGCAAAAGTCGGGAGGGGTATATTTACGCAGTTGGTCGGCATAGCGCCGATTGGGTGGATAGGGGCAGGGGGAGCTGATGGTGGGAATAGGTGTGCCGCCCACGAGCCGAACGCCCATCTCATCGTGGATCGGAGGAAGCAGCCCTGAAAAGAACTTGAGAGGGGCACCCCATAAGCCTGTAAAAAGATACAACGCCAGCGAGAAGCTCCCCATGCTCAGCAGCAGCCGTCCCACGCCGATCTCGCTGGGTGTAGCGCCTTTGAGAGGAATTTTGCCGAGCAGGTACAGCGAGAGAAAGAGAAAGAGCGTTATCCAGAGCGAGAGATATACTTCACGGTCTAAAATTCCCAGATGCCAGACAAGGTCGGCGTTGCTGAGAAACTTGAGGGCAAGAGCCAGTTCAAGAAAGCCGAGCGTTACCTTGAAGGTATCCATCCATTCGCCAGAGCGGGGAAGTTTTTTGAGGAGCTGAGGGGTGCCTGCCAAAACTGTGAAAGGCATGGCGAAAGCCAATCCAAAGCCTGTCATCCCCACCATAGGCTCCCAGATATGCCCGCCGACCATGTCTATCATCAGGGTGCCCACGAGGGGACCGATACAGGAGAAGCTCACCAGTACCAGCGTCAGCGCCATGAAAAAAACGCCTCCAAGGCTGCGCGGACTGGCATAGCGGCTCGTCGCCGTTCCCCAGCTGGCAGGCAGCGTTAGCTCAAAAAGACCCAAAAATGACAGTCCAAACATGACAAGAATAACAAAGAAGAGAAGATTGAGCCAGGGATTTGTAGCGAGGTTATAAGCGGCGCTGGCACCGAAAAGAAGGGTCAAAAGTAGCCCCAACATCCAGAATATAACCAGTATAGAGCCGCCATACCACAGCGCCAGAAATGGAAATCCCGTGCGTCCTTCAGTGGCTTTGGTGAAATAACTGACGGTGAGAGGAATCATCGGGAAAGTGCAAGGAGTGAACACTGCCGCCAGACCAAAGAGAAATGCTTTGACAAAAACCCACCACAGTGAAGTTTCCTCAGTAGATGGAGCCGAAATAGAGACTTTTGGGGTGGGGGGAGGCGTCTTTTCGGAGGTGAATAAGGGCGCAGAAGCGTCTCCTTGGGTATCTCTGCGAACCGCTACCGAAGCTGTATCTAATGG
>CAZZMF010000174.1:0-3611 GCA_964655255.1 uncultured Sphingobacteriaceae bacterium | reverse complement strand
ATGGGGCGCGGCGGCGCCGAAGGCGCCGCCGCGCCCCCTCAAAAGGCAAAGAAATATGCCACTTTAAATGCATAGCGGGTGCCGCACACCCGAAACGAAAGCATGTACGCAGTACTGGGATTGAACTAACGGCTTAATAGGCTGATTAGGGTGCCATCAGAAAAACGCTCGGTGTATATCAGAATGTACAGCATGCTGTGGAGGAGGGTCAGTCTTTTTCTGAGGAGTAGATACCTTTGCCAGAAATGCGATATGTCCTGTGGGGGATAGGGGTAGCTGTCTTATATGGGCAAGGCTGGGAAGGTGTGCGCGACTCGCTTCTCATAGAGAATGAGCGGATAGAATCTTTAGAGATAGAACAGCGTCCGCTACCGGAAGTACCGCGTTTGGAGCGTCCCGTGTGGAGGGTGGTCCCCCCCTCTTGGGAAGGAATGCCGATGTTTCCCCTGCACATACCCCCAGCAGTGCAGCCGACCCGTCCCTCATGGACGAAGTTAGCCCCTTTACATGTCAAATACGGTCTGGGACGCTATTGGACTCAAAGCGTGGCAGCCAGTTGGGGGCGCACGAGAGACTTACAAGCCGACGAAGGGGTCAGCTTGACCCATACTTCTACCCCCATAGGACATGTCGCTCGCGCCCGCTGGGGGCATACGCATCTGTCCGGCTGGCTTGGACGCTATACGGAACATACAGGGTGGGAAGTCTCTTATCGAGGGGGCTATGAGAAGTTTATTTATTATGCGCCTTATGCTGAAGCATGGGAAGGCTTTGATGAAAGGGATCCTACGCCAGACACTCTAAAAGGGCACTACTTTCGCCAAGAGTTACGATTGCGAGTGTTGGATAGGGACATGGGGGAGTTCACAGTTCAGACGCGTCGGTTAGATTTTCGTCGGGGGGCGCCAGAGTGGCAGGCTACGCTTCAAGCAGGGTCTCGTACATATACTATCAGCGGTTGGCGCGCACAGGCTCATGGCGACTTTTTCATAGAAGGGGGACGATTTGTTTTTGGCTTACGCGGTTTGGCAGAAAAAGTTTTCTCTCAGTGGGAGATTCGTGCGGGATTTCGGGCGGCTGTGGGGCAGGATAGTAGCTTGCGAGCGATGGGCAGTCCCCTTCTGCGGGTGACTTATACTGGCATAAATCCCCTTCTACGCCCCTACTTGGAGACAGAGGGGAACATGCGTCCCTTGACTTATTTTTATGCCTCAGAGCTTAATCCCTATCTGCGTCGGGAGCGGCAACGACTTCCCCTCCAGCGAGAATGGGTCCATGCGCAAGTTGGCATCCAGGGGCAAGGGCGCGGCTGGGACTATCGTCTCGCTGCCGAATATCGCCTTTTACAGCAAGCCCTTCTTTTCGTGCCTAATGGAGTCGCTTTTGACCTTAGAAGCGTTTCAACCTTTCAGAGCATTGGCGCCGTACTTCAAGCCGCTTATGTGCCATTCCCGCAAGGACCTGGCGTGGAACTGCGTGGCGTGTACAGAAGCTGGCAGGCGACCCAGACCTATTTCAGTCTGGCGCCTTGGGAAATCTGGCTGCGCGGCAGCTATAAGTCCCACGATAAGCTTATGATAACTATGAGTTTGTACGGCGTGGGGCCCCGTACTCTTGCACCAGCTACCCAAGTCCCTGCTTTTGTGGATATCTCGTGGGAAGCCCATGCGCAAGTGCTCCCGTTTCTCAGTATTTTTGCTGAGATGAATAATCTCCTAAATCAACGCTTCTATCGGTGGCACGCCTATGTGGAACGCCCTTTAGACTTTCTGTTCGGCATCTGGCTAAAACTTGGATAGATTATGGCACAGATAGATTTTCAATCATACATGGCGCTCTTCGCTGCTGAGATGCCCCGTTTTTCTGTGCCGGGCATCGGTAGCTTTGTCTGGCATGTGGAGCGCGCTCAAGTGGATCCCAAGGCAGGAATCGTATTGCCGCCTCGTCCTATTCTCAAATATGAGCCCGGTCATCGCTATCAAGCAGAGACCGTAGCGTTTCTACAGGAGTATTTCGGTATTCCCGCTGAGGAAGCCGAGGCGCTTTTACGAGAGATCGGACGAATCGCTTCCAGTTATATACGGGCGACGAACGAAATAGACTTATGGAAGCTGGGGAAAATCAAAAAAGTCGGCGCTATCTATAAGGTAGAACTGGCAGAAGACGCCCCTATCGCTATTACCGCTGAACTCTATGAAGTATCTCTGCGATCCACTGCTGGCGCAGCAGTATCTCCGCCTCCCGTCTCTTTGCCTGCAGCAGAGAAACGCAAGTCCGAAAAGCCCCCCAAAACTCAGGAGAAAAGCAAGATTCCAGACCAGTCCCGAGCGCGTGTGGTGGAACCGGGTGCGGAAGGTCCTATTCCTCCACAACCCGCGCGGTCGTCTGAGCGCCGTTGGACGCTGGTTATTGTCGTCATCGGTGTGATTGTAGCTGTGGCTGCCGCTGGGGTTTTTTGGCTCTTGAGCAAGCGTAAAGCTGCCCAGCCTGTGGAGATTAGCTTGTCTAAGCGTTTGCCTTCTGGGACTTCGTCATCAGAGACTTCTGATCTGTCGGAGAAAGAAGGCGCTCCTGCGCGTCTATCGGAGAAATCTGAAACGGCTCCTCCCCCTTCCAAAGCTGAGCCTGCTCGCCCCAAGTCCGAACAGCCTACGCCTCACCCCAAAGCGCAGATACCTCCACCTGCTGAAAAGCCGGCTCCCTCTCCCCTGTCTACGACAGATAAGCCCAAACCAGCTGCCGGTCCGCGTTATCATATTATCGTAGGCGCCTATCCCTCTCGCGCCGAAGCCGAAGCCAAAGCCAGAGAGTTCTCAGGGTATGCCATACAATACTTGCCTGGCAAAGAGCCCGGCTGGGTACGCCTCAGCGTATTCAGTACCACAAACAAAGAGGAAGCCCAACGGAAGCTCCAAGAGATACGCGCTCAAGCCCCCGATGCATGGGTCCTCACTACGCAGTAGGGGAATCAGACAGGGCTCCGTGGATCTGGCGCAGCTTTAGGCGACTTTCCCATGATAGAAAACCTGCTTTTATCCAGTCGCGGGCATGTGAGACGCGCTCCCATGCTTGATCTATGGTATCTGGCGTGAGAATGCCCAACACAATCGGCACTCCTGTCGTGCTATTGAGCCGCGCCAGTTCATGGATGATGGCGTGGGCAAGATAGCGGTTATGCTCGGTCTCGCCTCTCAAGATGCACCCTATCGTTATAATGACAGGCAGTTCTTCAGAGGCGTCGGGTTCATAGGGTTGTAGATAACCGATCGGTCCGGGCGATTCTAAGAGAAACTCACTGCGGAGTTGGCTCTCGAAGTTGCCTTGAAAGAAGGGGGGCAATCGAAGATTACTCTGAATGTGGGTCGGACCGCGTACGGAGACCACTTGGGTGAAGCCCCGTTTCCATGCGTACAAGCGAGCTACTGCCGCTGCCAGATGCGGCAGTTCAAACGCCCCGGCTACCAGATAGGTATGTACTTTTGTCTCTGGGAAACGATACAGCGTCAGTTGGGTACGAGCTTCGCGTTCCATCGTGGCGGTGAGGTCATCATGCCACAGCGTGCGCAATAGAAAAAAGCGCGTTCGCTCCACAAGGGAGGGAGGCGGGAGAT
>CAZZMF010000173.1:0-3622 GCA_964655255.1 uncultured Sphingobacteriaceae bacterium | reverse complement strand
AACCTACTCCCCCTCCCTGCCCAGAAACTGCAATAAGCAGGGCTCCTCTCAAGTATCTTGCCTACCGGTGGCAGGATAGAACTTACTTTTTCGGAGCGGTCGGCGACGTACTACCTGAACCAGCTGACCCAGAATTGGGACGCTGAAGCTTAGTAGTATCTACGCCAAGCTTTTTGAGGAGCTTCTCTGTCACATCGTGCTCTTTGGGGCCGTGTAGAATGAAGGCAACGCCGGTGGCATTAGAGTTATTCAAAATATAGTCATAACCCTCGGCGGCTGCCAGTTCATCAATAGCTTTTTGGAGCTTTTCTATGATGGGCTGGAGGAGTTCGGCTTTCTTTTTGAGGTAGTTCTGTTCCGATTCCTCTTGAAAGCGCTTGATCTCCTCATCTAAGCGCATGATTTCTTTGCGGCGCTCTTCTTCTTGAGCGGCAGTGAGCTTGCCAGACTGTTTGAGTTCGGTATATTCTTCTACTTTGGTTTGGAGGTAGCTTTGTTTGATGTTGAGCTGTTCTATGATCTTGCGTTCGTAGGTGCGCAGCTCCTGTTCCACTTGTTGGGCTTCGGGGAGGTAACTGAGCACCAGTTCTAAGTTGGTATAGCCGATACGCATTGGCTTTTGTGGGGGTTGGGCGGGGGAGACTTGGGGTTGGCTACAAGAGAAAAGGATGAGCACTCCGATTACACGCATATTCCGCATCGGACAAAAGTAGGGCATTCTCAACGAATACCGAGCTTAGCGGCTACGGCATCTGTCAAATCATACGCGGACTCTCCATACAGGAGGACGCCCCCTGCACTGCGGTCTATCACGATGGAAAACTTTTTTTCTTGGGCTGCGCTTTGAATGGCTTGTTGGAGGCGATCTAAGATGGGCTTCATTTTTTCCTCCCGCTGCTTGAAGAGGTCGCCATTAGGACCGAAGCGCTTGCGTTGAAGCTCGCGAGCTTTGCGCTCTTCGGTCTCTATCTCTTCCTGTTTGCGGCGCTTCATTTCTGGGGACATGAGGGGTTCTTGCTCTCGATACTGCTGGAAAAGCCGTTCTACCCGTGCGTAAATGTCGTCAATCTCCTTTTGCCACTGCTGGGTGAGCCGCTCTATTTCTTGTTCGGCGGCTTTGTATTCTGGCATGCGTTCTAATAGGCTTTGGCTATCTACGAAGCCAACTTTCTGGGCGCTCAGGATACCTATTAGAAAGGTGCCGAGCGCGAGGATATGTGAGAGTTTCATAGCTGCTGTCCAATCATGAAGTGGAAGCGACTACCGCCCAGAGGCAGTCCATTCGGGTCCCGGGCGTCATCAAATCCATATCCGTAATCCACGCCCAGCAGCCCGAACATGGGGAGAAAGATACGCACACCGATCCCAAAAGACCGCTTGAGAAGGAGGGGATTGAAGTTTTTGAGGGAGCCCCAGGCGTTGCCCCCTTCGGTAAAAGCATGGACCCACAGAGTAGCAGCGGGATTGAGGGAAATGGGCTGGCGCAGCTCCATGGTAAACTTACTAAAGGCGAGGGCGCCATTAGCAGGACCGATAAAAGGCGAAGCATAGCCCCGCAGAGCAATAATCTCCCGTCCGTCTATGTTGAAGCCCTGTATGCCGTCACCCCCAAGGAAAAACCGTTCAAAAGGTGAGAAGGGGAGATTGCGATCGTATCGTCCAAGCACACCCAGCCTAAAGCGCGGGGCTAAGACCATATTCCCCACCACCCGCAGGAAAAACTGCGCATCCATGCGCCATTTGTGAAACTCCAAAAGCCGTAGAGCATCGCGCTGTACAGAATAGTTTTCTCCTAATAGACGAGACCATGGGGGTGTCGCTTCTACGGACAAAACAACCGATGATCCCGACCGAGGATAGATAGGAGCGTCTATGCTGGTGCGTTCTATGGCTTGACGGATAGCGAAGATATTCACAAAAGCCGTACCCCGATCACCGAGTAGGGCGAAGGCATTTTTAGCCGTATAGTACCGATAGGAGAAAGTAGTATAACTGCGGAAAAAGTCATCAGGGAAGCGCAGGCGCCGCCCTAAATCCGCCGACACCCCAAGAATAGAGAGATAGTAGTCCGAGAAGAGCGCGCGCTGCACAGAATAATATGCCGAGACACCGAAGGAGTTGGGCTTTTTCCCGCCGAACCACGGGTCTAAGAAGTTGATAGCGTAGTTTTGGAACCCGCGACCATTGAGTTGGACTTGGAGACCAAGCTGCTGTCCGTCGCCGGTAGGCAGGGGACGCCATGCGCGTTTATTAGTAAGGCGGTTGAAGGAAAAGTTATTGAAGCGGAGCCCAGCGGTAAGAATGAGTCCACCACCGATGGGATTTCCGTAAGCATCCCGAATCCGACCGCCCCACCCCCCTTGGAGGAAGACTTGGTCCGAAGGGCGCTCTTCTACGGCGTACTTGAGATCCACTACGCCTTCAGAGGGCTCTGGCAAGGGGATGATTTGGGTTTTTTCCTGGTCAAAGTACCCCAGCGCCAGCAGTTCGCGTTGAGAGCGAATAAGGGCACTACGACTGAACTTCTCGCCAGGCAACGTCCGTATTTCCCGCAGGATAACGCGGTCGCGGGTGCGGTCGTTGCCTTCCACTAAGATGCGGCGATTGGTCGCCTGCGGCCCCTCAAAGATTCGTATCGTAATATCCACCGAATCTTCCCCCACCACATGTTCTATCGGTTCGGCGCGGAAAAAGAGATACCCATCATCCAAGTACAAAGAAGCTACATCGTTGCCATTAGGGTCCATCTGCAATCGCCGCTCCAACAGGGAAGGATTATAGACATCGCCTCTTTTGATACCGAGTATGCGCGATAAGGTGGTAGAGTCATGGATGGAGTTGCCCTCCCAGCGTATATCCCGAAAATAATAGCGCTTCCCTTCATAAAGTTCTACACGCACGCGTAGGCGCCGTGGATTTACCAGCCAGACGGTATCCCTCAAAACGCGTGCGTCTCTATAGCCACGATTGCGCAGGGCAGTGAGGAGGCGTTCCTGGTCCTGCTCAAACTCATTTTGTTGGAAGCGAGAGCGCTTCCAGAAGCGGTAGAAGCGCCGCTCTTTGGTCTCTTTGAACCTTCTTTTTGCCCAACGGGGGCTATTTTGGGTCAGTCCTATAAGTTCTATGCGGTCTATCTTTACGCGGGGACCCCGCTTGACAAGAAAAAGCACTTTGACGGTATTTGCGCCGGTGTCAGGCTCTACCTGAGTAGTGACTTGGGCTTGATAGTAGCCTTTGCTCTGGAGATAGTTGCGAATCACCCGCTGGGCATTGAGACGCTGGGTCTCAGTGAAAATTGTCCCCCGTACCAGTCCGATTTTTTCTGATAGCTCTCTGGACTGCGTTTTGTTGACGCCTCGGAAAGTATACCGGCTCAATCGGGGGCGCTCTTCTACACGGATGACGAGCCAAACTTTCGTTTCCGTCAAACTATCAGCTAAAATCTGTACATCACCAAAGATGCCTTGGCGCCAGAGCTTTTGTATAGCTTGGGCGAGGTCATCCCCGGGAATCCGAATCTTTTGGCTAAGATAGAGCCCGCTGGCAATCAGCACAGCTTGGGGGTCCAGATATTGAGTACCTTCTACCCTCAGGCCTGCTATTTCCACCAGGCGGGGGGTAG
>CAZZMF010000172.1:0-3632 GCA_964655255.1 uncultured Sphingobacteriaceae bacterium | reverse complement strand
CATCGCCCCCCCGATGAGCCACATCCCCCCCGCCAGCAAAAAAACTATACCCCACCTCCTCATGGACGCAATACCTTATCGGGGACGATAAAGGCCCCAGAAAATACCAGCTTGTACCTCTCTAACCATACAAGCGCTTCTCTACGATCCAGAAAGTCCCCCACGCGCAGCTTGTACAAAGGCGCCTCATATATCATATAAATCGGCTGTTCTGCGAAGTTCTCCAAGAGGAAAAGCCGTACGGAGTCAGCTTGTGCCCGCACTGGCGTCGCTAACACTTGTATGCGGTAGCCGGGGAGGGTTGCGCTGGTCCGGTTGTGCCACAGGGCTTTGTCATATAGAGCTTGTACAGGGGGTGAAACGCGCCACTCTACCTGAAAGGAACGCGGCTCAACTAAACGAGGCTTTTCACCAGAAGGTAAAGGTTGGGGAGTATATACAGGTCGCAAATCTCGCCATGTTGTCTGAGCCAAGGCAATACCCATAATGCAAAGGATACCCTTCATAGCGCCGTGGAAGTACCGATGCGATTTGCGCCTGCTTCAATAAATGCCCATGCGGCTTCTACCGTACGAATGCCCCCTGATGCTTTCACTCCCACAGAAGGCGGCACTGCAGCGCGCATGAGCCGAACTGTCTCTAACTCGGCACCCTTAGCTGCAAAGCCTGTAGAGGTTTTCACAAAGTCCGCTCCACTCTCTGCGGCTATGCGACACAAGGCTTGGATCTGATTGGGGGTAAGTAGGGCAGTCTCTAAGATGACTTTCAGCAAAGCACCGGCGGCATGGGCGATTTCGGCGAGCCGCTGCACCTCTGCTCGTACATAACCCTCCTCCCCAGAAAAATATGCTGCCAGGTTGATCACCATATCCAGTTCTTGGGCGCCCATTTGAAGGGCGAGGCGAGCTTCTTCGGCTTTGACTTCGGTGAGGTGCATCCCGTGAGGAAAGCCAATCACCGTCGCCACCCGAACAGTACTGCCCTCTACATACTGGACGGCGTCTGATACAAAGTAAGGCGGCACACATACGGCGGCGTAGCCCCGTTCCACGGCTTTTTCGCATAGGGCTTGTATTTCTGCTCGCGTGCAGCCGGGGCGCAAAAGGGTATAATCTATGTAAGGGGCTAAGTCAAGTTTGCTCATAGACAGAGAGAGCTTTCCACATGGCTTGAGCTAAGGCAGCCAAATCGTACGCTGGTTGCCACCCCCAGTCGCGCCGAGCATAGCTATCATCTATGCTGCGGGGCCAACTCTCTGCAAGCTTCTGCCGAAAGTCCGGTTCATAGGTGCAGCGAAACTCCGGCACTACCTTTCGGATCTCGGCTTCTAAGTCAGCGGGTGAGAAACTCATGCCATGAAGGTTGTATGCGCTGCGCACGGTAAGGCGTTCAGCAGGGGCATCCATAAGCATCAATATCGCCCGCACAGCATCATCTATGTATAACATCGGTAGAGTAGTCTCTGGCAATAAGTAGCAGCGGTAATGCTTTTCCTTGAGCGCAGCATAGAACATGTGCACGGCGAAATCTGTCGTCCCGCCTTGGGGAAGGTGTCCGGGTCCCACCACCCCAGGGAAGCGTATGCTTCGCACATCTAAGCTATGTTTGTGAAAAAAGTACTCGCCAAGGCGTTCTACAGCCAGCTTTGCAATCCCGTATAAACCAATCGGGTCCATGTGCGGATATTGGGGCGTAGCGTCGCGGGGGGTATGAGGTCCAAAAGCTGCTATGGAGCTTGCCCAGAAGACCTGTTTTACGCCCGTTTCTACACAGGCTTCAAAGAGCCGCCAAGTCGCGTTGAAGTTGAGTTCCCAACCGCGATGGGGTTCTATTTCGGATTTTGCGGAGAGAAAAGCCGCCAAGTGATACACCTGCGCAGGCTTCCATTCCTGTAGCAGGGTGCGCAAAGCCGATGTATTTGTCACATCCAGGCGGGCCGTCGGCGTAGGATAATCTAAGTCTATAATATCCGTAGCGAGGACTTCATATCCCCGTGCCAGCAAAGCCGGTACCAACGAACGCCCAATCTGCCCCCCTGACCCCGTGACAAGTACCCGCATACTAAAACCGAATGCCAAATGTAGTTACGACCCGGTGAGTACGATTCTGGATCACGACGACAGGTGCGGGTGCATACGCTGGATCCCGAATAAAGTACGGTAGATACTTCTGTGCGCTTGTAGCATACACGTACGCCATGTCTATGAAGAAGTTTCCAAAGGTGTAGCCCCCGCCTACCGAGATAAACTGCCGGTGCATCGCTAAGCTGGTGAGTTCATTCGGACGGGAGATGTCCGCATAATACTGGCGGGCTTCGGGGTTCCGAACCGGCGCATAATACGCATATCCCCCTCGCAGAGCTATGTTTTCACCAATCAGCCACTCTATACCAGCTCGGATATTCAAAGCACTGCTGAACGAACGCTCAATAAACTCGTTCTCCCGGTCATAGGTATAACTGCTGGAGCTGAAAGCCACGGTGCGATAGTCCAGAAAGTCCCCTTCTATGGTGAGGGCGGCTTGTTTAGGCAGGATAAAGGCTATGCCGCCACTTACACGATAGGGATAGATAAACTTGTACTCAAACTGAAATGGCTCCTGATAGGCAGCGGTCGCCGAGCGCCCATCATCCATGATGAGTTCCATGTCAGCGGTATATTCGTCAGTGATGGAGATGCGTGAGCCTGTGGTAAAGCTCGCCCCAAATCGGACATAGTCCATCGGTTCTACGAGCACGCCCACAGCCAGACCGACGCCACTACCGCTGGAGGAGTACTTTTCGCGAAAGACAATCTCGTCGGCGGGAGAGGTATTATTGCTGCCGTTATAGCGGTTTTCGGTGTCTATCTCGCGGAAGCGGTAGAGGTTGGAGTAGTTGAGACTGCGGATGAGGAGGGAAGCGCCGAAAAAGACGACATTTTGATAGCAGAGACCGGCGGAGATAGCCCAGGTATTGAGGCGTCCGCGCTCTTGTCGGGAGATCTCTTGGAAGATTCCCCCTTCGTTGAAGGCGCCTCGGTAGCGCCAGGGGTTGGTAGAGACGGGATCCAATATCCCCCAGCTTGCGGGGGAGCCGCTGGGATTAGTCACGAAAGTATTGTAGGCTAAAGCTGCCGAGCCTGTGAGCAGAGAGTCCGCTATGCCGTCTGCCTGTTCGGCAAAGGCGCGTGTAATAGAGTTACGGGGATTGAAGCCTTGGACTCGGCTATTCTGCACGAAGAAGCCTTCCTGATTGTAGCCAAAGCCGAAGTTCCAGTGGGTGATGGATTTGCCGCCCTTCCCGTGCAGGATGATAGCGATTTGGCTAAGGTTGAGATGCGAACGGCTGTCCTGCGTCGTCCCCAAGTAAGTAGAAGAGGTAGTAGGCACCGAAAGTGTGGGCGATAACCATAGCCCGCTCCGCATGAAAAGCCCTATGCCGGCAGGATTTTGGGTGAGATTAGCGGGATCGCCCCCCAACCCCGAGAACGCCCCTCCCATCGCTATTGCCCGCGCCGAGCCCTGCGGGATGCTCTGGCTCCAACGCTCCGCATCCAGGTCGTTTTGCGCCAGCAAAAGTCCCCCTATCAGTAGGATACGCCATTTGTCCATCCCCTCAAAGGTATCAAGTTTTGTATGTACCTTACCAGAAA
>CAZZMF010000171.1:0-3633 GCA_964655255.1 uncultured Sphingobacteriaceae bacterium | reverse complement strand
GCAAGGGACCGTACTCGTAGATATAGTCGCCGAGATGTACCACCAAGTCTATGTCGTTGCGGAGGGTGATATTTTCGTAAGCGGTGTAGAAACCGTTCTGATAGTCGGCGCAGGAGACGACAGCCATGCGCAGGCGCGAAGGGCTTCCAGTGGGAAGGGTACGTGTGCGTCCAGTAGGCGAAGTGGCGTTCAGGGCTTTGAAGCGGTAGTAATACCACTGTCCGGGTTGTAAGCCTGTAGCATCTACTTTGACAGTGTAATCTCTATCTGCATCGGTAATCGCATTTCCCGAAGCCACAATCTGTGTGAAGGCGGGATCTTGAGCGACTTCCCATTGTACAGAGATGCTGCCTGTCCAGTTCTGCGGGGGAGTGATGCGTGTCCATAAAATCACTCGGTCTGTGAGCGGGTCTCCAGAAGCTACTCCATGCAGAAAGGGGGCTTGACTGCTCCGTACAAATGCACGATTAGGGTGGGTGGGCTGAGCCAGTACCAGCCCGAGGAGTAGTCCTATGTAGCGCATGTGCAAAGTTAGACTGTCTTCATCACCTATACAAATCGCTTTTGCTTATGCCATTTATGGATTTGTACCTTTGCGCCATGCCGAAAGTGATGGTCGTAGGCGCGGGCGCCGTAGCCCAAGTCACCGTATGTAAGCTCGCGCGTCGTCCAGACCTCTTCCCGGAAATCGTCGTAGCCAGCCGAACTTTCTCCAAGTGCAAAGCCCTCGCCGATAAGTATCCCCAAGCCCGCATTATCCCAGAGCCTCTGAATGCAGATAATGTCGCTGAAACGGTTGCCCTGCTCAAAAAGCATAAACCCGCTCTCCTAATCAACTTAGCGCTGCCTTATCAAGACCTTCCCCTGATGGATGCCTGCTTAGAAGCGGGAGTGGATTATTTGGACACGGCTTCTTATGAGCCGCCCGATACCCCCCTTTATGAGTACCGCTATCAGTGGGATTATCACGAACGCTATGAAAAAGCCGGCATTACCGCAGTGCTTGGAATCGGTTTTGATCCCGGCGTAACGAATGCCTTTGTCGCCTATGCGGCAAAACACCTTTTTGATGAACTGCACTACCTGGATATCGTAGATTGCAACGCTGGCGACCACGGTCGTCCCTTCGCTACAAACTTCAATCTGGAAATCAACCTGCGGGAAATCACTCAGGTCGGACGCTATTATCAAGACGGCAAGCTTATAGAAGTGCCCGCCCTCTCTATCTCTCAGGATGTGCGCTTCCCTGAGATAGGGGTGCGACGCGCCTATCTTATTTTCCATGAAGAGTTGGAGTCGCTGGTGAAGCACTTCCCTACGCTGAAGCGTGCGCGTTTCTGGATGACTTTCTCAGATAACTACCTTATGCACCTGCGCGCCTTTATGAATGCAGGCTTGACGCGGATAGACCCCGTAGATTATGAAGGCTGCAAAGTCGTCCCTATCAAGTTCTTACAACGCCTGCTACCTGATCCAGCGAGTTTGGCGCCGAACTACAAAGGCTGGGTCTCTATAGGCGTACAGTTGCGGGGTGTCAAAAATGGGGAGCCTCGCACGGCATATCTCTATACTAATATTCGCCATGAATGGGCTTATGCGGATTGCGGCTCGCAGGCGATAGCGTACACGGCTGGCGTGCCTCCGGCTGTCGCCGCCGAGCTCATTGTATCCGGCATTTGGAAAAAACCCGGCGTCTGGAATGTGGAGCAGTTAGACCCAGACCCTCTGCTGGAACGGCTACCCAAAGCTGGACTCCCATGGAAGGTCATCCCCGACTATCCTCTGGACTTTATAGACATTCCTGAATGACCCGCCTCAGCGTCAACGTCAATAAAGTTGCTCTTCTGCGAAACTCTCGTGGAGGAAACCTCCCTGATGTAGTTGCCTTTGCGCAGACCTGTGAGCGGCTCGGCGCTGACGGCATCACTGTCCATCCCCGTCCAGATGAAAGGCATATTCGCCGGGCGGATGTATTTGCGCTGCGAGATGCCCTGGGTGTGGAACTCAACGTGGAGGGGTTCCCCTCGCCAGACTATTTGAAGCTCATAGAGGCGGTTCGTCCGGCGCAGGCGACCCTCGTGCCCGACCCGCCTAACGCCCTCACCTCAGACCATGGGTGGAATGTAGTAGAGAAGCAGGACTTTCTGGGTCCTATTGTTTCACAAATCAAGGCATGGGGCGTTCGGGTAAGCCTCTTCATAGACCCCGATCCGCTTCAGGTGGAAGCAGCCGCAGCGGTCGGGGCAGACTGCGTAGAGCTATACACGGGACCTTACGCCCATCACTTTCTCAAAAATCCGCATGAAGCTATTGCGCCCTACCTTCCTGCTGCCCAGCGAGCCCAAGAACTGGGACTTCGCCTGCATGCCGGGCATGACCTGAACCTACAAAATCTTCGCTTTCTGCGCCTCCACCTTCCTAACCTTGCTGAAGTTTCCATAGGACATGCCCTTATCGCTGACGCCCTCTATGAAGGTATAGCGGAAACGCTGCGCCGGTATAAGCAAGCGCTTTTATGAGCTTGCCGGCGCTTCTGGGATGGATTTTTCGGTTTGTGTTTGCGGCGGGGGTCGCTTTTTTGGTCAATCACTTTCTCCCTCCTGAGTCGTGGAGTTGGCGCGTGCAGGACTTGATATATCGGCGCATGCCGCCTTCCCCGCCCGATACCCAAATAGTAGTCATAGATATTGCCCGTATGGGTCGGGGACAGTTAGCGCAGCTACTGAGAGCGGTAGGCGAAGCTCAGCCGCGGTTTATTGGCATAGATGCGATTTTCCCCACGCTGATTTCCCCCAGAGAAGATACCCTCTGGGCACAAGCACTCTGTACTGTCTCTGCGCGTGTGCCCGTATGCTTAGCTTCTACGCTGGATTTATCTAAGGGCTTGGAGCGTGCTCCTGAGCGTCCGGCAAGCCATGAGAACTTCACCCAGTGTGCAGAACAGGCTTTTGCTAATGTGATCCTTCACGATAGTGCCGCCCGGATAGCTCGGGAATGCCTCCTTTATACCATCGCTGACGGCGATACAGCTCTTTCATTAGGAACGCGCACTGCTTTGGCATTAGACTCTTCTCTTCGTGATACGCTTTTTGCTCTGCCGCCTCGCATGCTATTAAGGTATCAGGGGGGCATGACCCACTTTTACCTACTGACTGGCGAGGACATTATTCGGGATAGCATCCCCTTGGCGTGGCTAAGGGGCAAAGTAGTCCTCTTAGGGGTTGCTGATCCGCTCAGGCAGACGATGGAGGACATATTTTTTAGCCCCTTCAACGAGGGTTTTCTGCGCCGCAGCTTTCCCGACCTGTACGGCATCTTTATCCATGCAAATGTTGCCAGCATGCTCATGCATCGCAGCTTTTTCCATGAAGTTTCTTATTTATGGGTAGGGGGCTTGCTTCTGCTGGCATACGCATTTATCTCTATCGCTGGCTCTGGGGCTCCTCTGGGGATTTGGCGGGGGGTATCTATACGAGGCATGCAACTCGCTTTGCTCTGGGGCGCCATAGAACTCACCCTTCGCTTAGGCGTGAAAGGCTACTGGCTGCCCGTAGAACCGCTTTTGTGGTTCATCCTAATCGCAGGCGAAATGGAAATCTGGCGCTTGCCTTATCGCATCCGTTTGGCATGAGA
>CAZZMF010000170.1:0-3671 GCA_964655255.1 uncultured Sphingobacteriaceae bacterium | reverse complement strand
GCTTATTATATGGCTGCTGTTGATAGGCGCAGCGGCTTTCATTTTGGTCAAACCGCTTTGGTACTCCATCCCCAAAGCGCCCTCTCTTGAACAGCCCCCCCCTACCCTATCTGACACAGCCTCTGATGAGGAAAAGCCTAATCCCACTTCCCTATGGTACGAAGTCGTCCATAAGCCCCCGCCCGGCTCGCCTTATGCAGCAAAAGAGCCAAAAGCGCCGGCAGAAGAGGGAGCACCTTCACCTTCAGAACCGCCTACGCCTTCGCTTATTATAGAGGTAGAAAAGCGCCCTGCCAGCCGAGCGGCTGATGCTATGCCTTCGTCCCATGCCGCCATCCCTACCACAGGAGATATACCACTGGAGATTTCCCCCCAAGGGGAAGTGCACCGCTTACACCCCACAGCCACAAATGCGCATGGCTCTCCTGTGGAGCCAGAGACGCCGCCCTTGCAAACTCCTACTACCGTATCGCTGGTAAAAGAGCAACCGATTTCCACCGTAGTATCCTCCCCCATAGGCTCTACCCGCCGCATGGTGCTGCCCCCTCTGGAGCTCTTATCCCATGGCGAAAAACAAACAGTTCCCTCCATCTCCCCAACCGAACTGGAAGCCCACAAGGAACAAATCGTCCGCACGCTTCGCCACTACGGCATAGAGCTTTCGCGTATCTCGGCTACGGTAGGACCGACGGTTACGCTTTTTGAGGTAGTACCGGCGCCGGGGATTCGCATCAGCCGTATCAAGAGTTTGGAGGATGATATCGCCCTAAGCTTAGCGGCTTTGGGCATTCGGATTATTGCGCCCATGCCCGGCAAAGGCACCATCGGCATAGAAGTCCCCAATACTCGCCCTCGTACCGTGCCCCTTGCCGAGCTGCTGGAATCGCCTGAGTACCAGCAATCCTCCGCCCAACTGCCTTTAGCCATCGGGAAAACCATCACTGGGGAGGCTTTTGTACGGGATTTAGCCCAAATGCCGCACCTGCTCATCGCTGGCGCCACCGGACAAGGCAAGTCCGTCGCCCTCAACTGCATGATCCTTTCGCTTCTCTACAAGCGTACCCCCGACGAAGTGCGCTTTGTCTTGATTGACCCGAAAAAAGTAGAGATGAGCCTGTACCAAGGTCTGGAAGAAAGCTACCTCGCAGAAATCCCCGGCTTGCCAGAACGCATCATTACGGATGTGCGGTATGCCTTGCCCGCCCTTCAGAGCCTTGTACAGGAGATGGAGATGCGCTATGAACTTCTAAAAGAACTCCGCGTGCGCAATATCACCGAATACAATCGCCGCTGCGCTGAGGGACAAGCCCCCGAAGGGCACCATCCCCTACCCTATATCGTGCTCATCATAGATGAGTTAGCCGACCTGATGATGACCGCGGGTAAGGAAGTAGAAACACCTATCTGCCGCTTAGCCCAGTTGGCGCGGGCAGTGGGCATACATTTGATTGTAGCGACGCAGCGCCCCTCGGTGAATGTCATCACGGGCCTTATCAAAGCCAACTTCCCCGTGCGGATCTCTTTCCGGGTCGTGTCGCGGGTAGATTCGCGGGTGATATTGGATGACGATGGGGCAGAACGGCTGGTTGGACGCGGTGATTTGCTCTTTGCGATGGGGACAGAAATGATTCGGCTCCAAAGCGGCTTTGTAAGCACTTCGGAGATAGAGTCGGTGGTGGCATATATTCAGAGCCAGCCAGCACCTGCGCCGTATGTACTTCCTGAGCCGCCCGCCCCCGAGCGTGAAGAGGATGCTCCAGAGGACATCGGCGAACGCGACCCGCTTTTCTACGAAGCCGCCTTGCTCGTCGTGCGCAGCCAATACGGCTCTACTTCCCTGCTTCAGCGGAAGCTCGGCGTTGGCTTCAACCGAGCAGGGCGCCTCATGGACCAACTGGAACGGGCAGGTATTGTCGGACCCGCCCGCGGCAGCAAGCCCCGTGAAGTCCTCATCCAAGACGAATCCCAACTCCAAGCCTTCTTATAAAAAGTCGTACCTTGCCTTCATGTGGCTCGTCACAGGTGCAACAGGCTTTTTAGGATATAGCTTTCTAAAAGAATGGGAGCGGCGCGGGATGCCAGTGCCTTTGCGCTTGCTGGTGCGCAATCCCCAGCATCCTGTTCTCCAGCCCTATCTCGGTAAGGTGGAGATTGTGCAAGGCACACTCTCTGACCCTCAAGCCCTCCAAACATACTGTAAAGGAGCTGAAGCGGTCATTCATGCAGCGGCGACGGTGAGCTTCTCGCCGCGCAGCCGTGCCTGGATGCACAAAACCAACGTAGAAGGCACGCGCTACCTTGTGGATGCCGCTCTGGAAGCTGGCGTCCCTCGGTTTGTGTATTTGAGTTCTATTGCGGCGCTGGGGCGCCCAGAGTCGCCCGCAGGGGTGATTACCGAGGAGACCCTGTGGCAAGATTCCCCCTACAATACCTTCTACGGCTACACCAAGTACCTCGGCGAAAAGGAAGTCTGGCGCGGCGGCGAAGAAGGCCTTTCGGTCTTGGTCTTCAATCCGGGCATTATCCTCGGACCCTACATAGACTGGACAAAAGGCTCGCCAGCTTTTTTCCGCATGGTCCATCGGGGACTTTTTGCCTATCCCATCGGCACCAACGGCTTCGTCGGCGTAAATGACGTCGTAAAAGCCATCTTCATGGGATTAGAAAAGCATCCCCACGGCTGGGGCGAGAAGTACATTTTAGTCGCGGAAAACTGGAAATATCAGCGGCTTTTCACCGAAATAGCCCATGCTATTGGCAAAAAACCCCCAAAGATTCCTGTACCTAAGCCTTTGGCGATCACGGTGGGCTGGGCGATGGAATATGTCGGGCGCTGGCTGGGCATGCCGGCAACAATGACCCGTGAGACCGCTCGTACTTCAAGCTCGGACTTTCTCTATGATGGAAGCAAAATCACCCGCACCTATCCAGACTTTCATTATACGCCTCTGACAGAAGTCATACAGGAGATTGCCAAAATGTTTCTCTCAGCGTATGCGCGTGCAGCTTAATGGGGAAGCTATTACCCTTCCGCCTGGGATAAACATAGAAGCGCTTCTGCAACATCTGCGCATAGACCCGCAACAGGTAGGGATTGCTGTGGCTGTGAATAGGCGCGTCATTCCGCGGGCGCAGTGGCAAACGACCACCCTTTCCGAAGGCGACCAAGTGGAGTTAGTATATGCCCGACAAGGGGGCTGAGGTTGGGATCATAGGCGCAGGGGCAGCGGGGTTGAGTATTGCTTGGCAGGTGGCGCTTCGGGGTAAAGCTCCCCTCCTTTTAGACGCACGCACCCCAGGCGCAGGGGCTATGACCGCTTCGGGAGGGATGCTCTCCCCGGCTTACGAAGCAGAGTATGAAGAGCTTCCCCTCCTGCGAGCCATGGTAGAGAGCCGCCAAATGTACCGTAGCTGGGCAGCCCAGCTCGGCGATATTGGGTATGTAGAGTCAGGGACTTATGAACTTGCCCTTACGCCAGAAGACATCCCCTACGTGCAGCGGCGCATAGAGTTTGAACGGGCGCAAGGATTACAGGTAGAATGGCTGGAAGCCAAAGACCTACGCCAAAGGCTGCCTCATCTCTCTCCGCGCATACCAGCAGGCAGCTTCGCCCCCGATGAAGGGCATATCATCCCAGAACTGCTCAGAGATCGCCTCGTAGAAGCTATCC
>CAZZMF010000169.1:0-3686 GCA_964655255.1 uncultured Sphingobacteriaceae bacterium | reverse complement strand
ATTCAGCAGCAGTTTGCGATAGAGCGGGAGTATATTCAGCGGCAGTTTGCGCTGGAGCGAGAACGGACGGATCAGCAGTTTGCGGCAGTAAATCAACGATTTGCGGACTTGCTACACTTCATGGAGCAGCGTTTTGCGTTGGAGCGGGAGCGGACGGATCAGCAATTTGCAGCGGTAAATCAGCGATTTGCGGAGATGCTTCACTACATGGACAAGCGCTTTGAGGCTATGGAAAAGCGCTTTGAGGAAATGAATCGCCGGTTTCAGATGCTAATGTGGGTAGTAGGCGGGGGCATGGTGCTACTGTCGGGACTGATGACGCTGTACGAGTTTATCCGCTGAGGCTTTTACAGGTGGTATTTGACCATAGAGCGTCTGTGGAAGCTGGCGAAGCGGTATGGGGTACGGATAGATGAGGGGCGGCTAAGGTGTATATAGGCTGCGGCGCCAGGGTAGTGCGGTCGTTGGGGCGATTCTGAGGGCAGCTATGCCAGAGGCACATGAGTGAGCTCACCTTCGGGTTGCCCTCACAGCAAAAGCCAAAACCATCTGCACCCCTCGGGTATTAGGTTCCCATGCCGTCAGGCAATCATAGAGTCTAAGGCACAGAACTTAGAGCGTAGTATTTTTGTTGTATCTTTGTCATTAACCACAAATGCGCTTATTCGTAGCCCTACCGACACCGCCCGAAGCCAACGCTTGGATACTGGAGCACCGTCCGCCTCTTTTGCCGGAGGGTGCCCGCTGGCTTTTGCCAGATTCATGGCATCTTACCTTGGTCTTTCTGGGGGAGCAGCCTGAATCTTTCATAGAAGCCGCTCATCAAGCCATAGAGCCGATTTTGCAGGGGCATGGAGCTTTGTGCTTGCGCCCCATTCGCTTTGCATGGCATAAGCGTACCTTGTGGGTGCAGTTGGAGTCAGACCCGGTTTTGGAAAAGACAGTCAAACTCCTTCATGAAGTGCTAGGGGTCCCTTTTTCGCCCCCTTTTCAACCACACATTACGATAGCCCGCTCCCAAAGAGTACTTAACTGGGAAGGCCTACCTATCACAGATCAGCCCAAGTTTGTATTTCCTATTGCTTACCTGTACCAGTCTATCCTCAAGCCCACAGGCGCCGAATATATTCCCTTGAAGCGGTACTTTCTCCGGCTCTCGTCCAACCTCTTGTGATGACCTTATAGTTTTGGTGTATCTTCGTTAGGTGTCGCTGCCGTGGGTAGATGCGTCGTATGAGCTGCGGGAGCTTTATAGTCATGATTGGACGGAGGATTTGCGTTTCGTGCCGGAGGCTGTAGCGCGCCCCCGTAATGTCCAGGAGCTCCAGCAGACGCTGGCTTATGCGTATCAGCACGAGATTCCTATTGTACCTGCGGGGGGGCGCACTGGACTCAGTGGAGGGATGCTGCCGGTACAGGGCGGTTGGGTCGTCTCGCTGGAGAAACTCAACCGCATATTGAAGATAGACACCGAAAATCTCCTCGCCGTGGTGGAAGCGGGTGTAATTACGCAGCACCTGCACGAAGCTGTAGAGGCTAAGGGGCTCTTTTATCCGCCTGACCCTTCCAGTCGGGGGACTTGCACTATCGGCGGGAATATCGCCCATAATGCCGGCGGCGTGCGCGCTGTCAAATACGGCACTACTCGCGAGTATGTGCTGGGGCTGGAAGGCTTTTTGCCAGATGGGCGCCCCCTGCGCACCGGCAGCCATACCCTCAAAAACTCCACTGGCTACAATCTTACACAGCTCCTTATTGGCAGTGAGGGTACGCTGGCAGTGATCCATACGGCTATCCTCAAGCTCCTACCTAAGCCTCGGCATATACGGACGCTCCTGCTGGGTTTCCCTGATGCACGAAGCGCCGTAGCCGCGGTGGTCGCTATCTTTCATAAAGGCATTCTGCCGTCAGCGATAGAGTTCATGGAGCGGGATGCGGTGATATTTGGCGAGGCGTATATTGGGGAGCCGTTGTATCCGGGCGCTACGGAGTTCGGCGGGCTGCTGCTGGTAGAAGTAGATGGCAATCACCCCGAAGCTTTGGAAGAGGAGGCAGCCGTCATAGAAGAAGAAGCCTACCGCTTAGGGGCACAAAAAAGTTGGTACGCCCAGACGAGCGAAGAACGAGAACGGCTATGGCGCTTGCGTCGGTCGCTTGGGATCGCTGTCAAGTCCAGCGGTCCCTACAAAGAAGAAGACACCGTCGTCCCGCGAGCGGTTTTGCCTGACCTTTTAGAGAAGGTCAAAGCGCTCGGCGCTCAATACGGCTTTCGCTCTGTTTGCTACGGACATGTCGGCGACGGCAACCTCCATGTCAATATCCTGCGCGACAACCTCCCCGATTTTGTATGGCGAGAGGAGATTCCGCGGGCTGTGGAAGAGTTATTTCGGTATGTGATGTCAAAAGGCGGAGCGCTCTCTGGCGAACATGGCATCGGCTGGGTACAACGGCGCTATATGCCTATTCAGTTTAGTGAGGTGGAGTTATCGCTTATGCGGCATCTCAAAAAGGTTTTTGACCCCAAGAACCTCCTCAACCCCGGCAAAATCTTCCCTGATCCTTTATGATAGAAGGCGCAGAAGTGCTATCGTTTTTCTTTTATGTAGGTTTAGCGCTGATGGTAGCGCTGGGGGGACTGGCGCTGCGTGCCCTATTCCAAAAGCCAAACGCTCCCCCTCCCTCCCCGGAGCCATATGAGTGCGGTGAATCCCCTATTGGGACAGCATACTCGCCCTTCCTGTGGCAGTATATGCGCTTGGTCGTGCTGCTTTTAGTTTTAGAAGCCGAAGTCGTCCTTGCGCTGCCGTGGGTATGGGTACATCGCACCTTGCCTCAAGCGCTATTTTGGGTAGAGCTGGGTATTTTAGGGCTGCCTCTGGTGGGGGTATACCTTTATGCGCTGCGCAGTGGGTGGCTTACTTTTTCGCCTCCGCCGAAGATGAAGCCCCCCCTCCCTCCGCTTTACCGCCAGTTGAACGCTTACCTGGCTTCAGAGGGGCAAGCACCATCGTCATATTTTTCCCATCCAGGCGAGGGGGCACCTCCACCTTCGCTATGTGAGAAAGCCGCTCCGCAAACTCCTGCAACAGCCGCTCCCCAAACTCCGGATGTACAATACTCCGACCCCGGAAAAACACAATCGCCTTGATTTTATTCCCCTCCTGTAAGAAGTTCTCCGCATGACGCAGCTTGAAAGCAAAATCATGGTCATCCGTATAGGGTCTGAACCGAATTTCTTTGACCTCTATTTGGTGGAGCTTCTGCTTGGCTTCTTTGGCTTTCTTTTTCTGCTCAAAGCGCAGGCGTGAATATTCTACGATCCTACAGACAGGGGGATTGGCTTGGGGAGCGATTTCTACCAGGTCCATGCCGCGCTCTTCTGCCATGCGCAGTGCCTGCTCCAAAGGATAAATGCCATTGAGCTCGGGGGGCTCTAAACCCACTACCCGTACCTCCGGAGCGGTAATCTCACGATTGATGCGGTAGTTTATCTCCTTGCTCACTGCCAAGGCAAAGATAGGCAGGTTTTAGTCTTCGTAGAGGGATCGGGGTTCTACTTCGCCTAAGAGATAGAAGAGCGTAGGCGAACCTTCGGCGTTGCTGAGGATAGAAAAGCTTTTGCGTTGGCGCCCGACTTTACCTGCTGTGTTGAAAGAAACTTCTACAGACGCTGAATCGCCTGGGGG
>CAZZMF010000168.1:0-3704 GCA_964655255.1 uncultured Sphingobacteriaceae bacterium | reverse complement strand
TGCCCTTTATACGCGTCCGCTATACCGTACGCTGCGCCAAGAGTTCTATCTCGCCCGCCTCCTACACAGGCTCGCCCGCTCCCCCGCTCGAGTAGAAGCGCTTCTGGGAATACTGAGCCGCTTTCCTTCTTGGACCAAGCCTCTCCTGCACTGGTACGGTGCACGGTAAGATTTCATCGGATAAGCGAAATCGTCACCGCTCGCACATAGCCTTTGAACCGTATCACACACACATATGCCCCCTCAATAGCTAACTCTCCATTTCTAAGCCGTCCATCCCATATAAAAGGCGCCGTCCGTGTTACGTACATCTCTTTTCCCCAGCGGTCATATATCGCCATCTCCTGCACGCATTCTACCGAGCCTACGATACGAAATACATCATTTATCCCATCGCCATTCGGCGTGAAGACATTCGGGATAAAAAGCGACCGCTCAATAATACTTTCTGCGCTGATGGTGTATCGTAAGGTATCTCTACAGCCCAGTTCATCTACATATACAACTTCTACACGATAGTCATAGGGATACCGAAGCGGTAGCCTAATGCTCTGCGTCCCAGCAGGATATTGAATGCCATCGGCTATGATTTGAAGTATTTGATCGGGTGGTAGGGGCACCTTCATCTCTACCCATTCGGCACAA
Source organism: uncultured Sphingobacteriaceae bacterium (assembly GCA_964655255.1). Lineage (GTDB taxonomy): Bacteria > Bacteroidota > Bacteroidia > SpSt-205 > SpSt-205 > SpSt-205. Next base: position 3,059 of record CAZZMF010000168.1, on the reverse strand, counting down.
ATGTCCCCTTCCCACAGCAGAGAATCCAACCGAGGGCGTTCGGGTATGGTAACACTCCCTATAAGCGTATCCCTGCAAAATGGCGCAGCGTTGGGGTTTGTAATCAAAGTCCAACTGTATGTACCCGGGCGTGGCGGCGTCCATATCACTGTCTCACCCGTGAAAGACTGTCCATTGATTTCCCACCTCACTTCATTAGCGAACGCACTATTTGAGATAAACTGCACGGCATTTGCACAGGTATCCACAAAGAGTTGGGCGATAGCTTCCGATTGGAAATTTATCTCTATGACCTTTTGGAGGGTATCTCTACATGCACTATCTGGGGTCAGAGCGATGAAGGTTATGGTATAGCGCCCCGGGGTGAAGTAAGTATGGACGGGGTTGCGGTCTGTGCTGAAGCTACCATCGCCAAAGTCCCAAAAAAAGTATCCTGCCCCCTGCGAGCTATCTATGAACTGTACGCGCAGCGCGCAATAATCTATCTGCTCCGTAAAGAATGCCCTGACCGCTCTATAAACAGTGATAGTGCGCCTTATTGTATCCGTGCAGCCGTTGCTATCGTAGGCAATCAAGGTCACCTGGTACTGCCCAGTGGCAGGAAAGGTATAAGTAGGATTGATTGCAGTGAGGGTATCCCCTGTGGAAATGATCCATACATACCGGACGGCATCAGTGGAGAGATTCTGAAAGGCAAAAGTCGCTTGACAACTATCGCCTATCCACTGGAAGTTAGCTCGGACCGTGGCAGGGCTGATGGTGATAGTTTGTTCAGTGCTATCGACACACCCCTGAGAGTTGGTAACTATCAAGCGAACTGTATAGGTCCCGGGCTGCGTGTAGGTGTGGGTTACTGTAGCCCCAGTGAGGGTTTGCCCATCTCCTGTGCGCCAGAGGTAGGTATTGCCAGCGACATTATGATTGGCGGATAAGGTGAGGGACAAGCCGCAGCTTTTCTGATAAGTAAAGTCTGCGACGGGCGGAGGAAACACTGCAATCGTCCGTCGGAGGGTGTCGCGCTGATTGCAGGTAGCGAGGTTGACCGCGACGAGGGTAACGGTATAGATGCCCGGCTGGGCATAGATGATCCCTGTGGGGTTAGGGGAAGTGGAGGTTTGCCCGTTGCCGAAATCCCAGAAGTAGGAGACGCCATTTTGGCTTAGGTTTTGGACGGTGGGGGAAAAGGGAGCACATCCGCGAGGGGGGATGAATGCCATAGCCGCTACGACGGGCTCTCCCAGTTCAAAGTCTATTTTGAAGAGAGCGTTATTGCAGTTAGGGCTGCGATTGGTGGTGGAGATGACCCCAGGGGTGGTGGGAAAGCCGTTGGCTATGCCGCCACAGCCGCCACATACGGATTGGTAGATGACCCCCCTATTGTCGAATCGGCTCGTCCCGCCATCCACGTGATCTGCCACGCCAGTGCCCCCCCAAAAAGACGCATAAGCCAGCCCTGCTAAATACGGTTGAAACGCCACGACATAGAAATCTTCCCCATCGGTAAAGGTCTGATTGGCATTAGGGGTGGTGGGCAGATCCAGGGTAGAACCGATAGTGACTCCCGGTATCCCTGCGTCTAACCCCCCCCAGCCAGAGACATAGACATAACCGCATCGGTCCGCAGCAAAAGCGCTAATGGTAATATTTGGTGTAGTTCTGCCAGGGCTACCCCAGACCGAGAGGCGCGTGACCTGCGAGAGCAGTGCATCCATAGAGAAAACGAACTGCTTTCTACCAGTAAAACCATACGCACCGGGCGTCGGCGTGAGGGAACTGCTTTCAGTATGTCCGACACCCCATGGCAGTCCCTGACGATCAATATCTATCATGAAAACCTGGTCGTAGTCTGGGGTTCCCCAGTATGTACCTACGAAGAGTTGGTCCAGGTTCGGTGAGAGAATAGCCAGCCAGCCGTCAGCGCGTCCTCCTTGATAGTTTTCCTGATAAGCGCCTGTGGTCGTGGGAAAATCTGTGCTATTTGTGCCGCCTGCTACATACACCGCTCCGCCGAAGCCCAGTCGGATAGAATACCCTGCATCCGCCCCGCTACCCCCCAAAAAAGTACTTGCGTACAATTGACTCAGGTCTAAAGAAAGCATGCAGACCACGGCGTCCATCACTCCATCCTTTATCGTGTCGTACGCTCCCGCAGTCGTAGGAAAGTCCGCCGAGCGGGTAGAGGAGATAATATAGCATGCCGTATCTCCTAAGATGATTTCTCCTCGTCCATCATCAGCGTAGAAGTAATATAGAGGCAGAGACCGACTATTGATTCCATCTTCACTGCTACCGCCGAGGTAGGTACTGCCCAAAAGCTGATTGCCTGAGGCACTGATGCAGGCGATTACAATATCTATGTTTCCACCAAAGACGGGTTGATAAGCATTACTTGTCACGGGGAAGTTAGTGGAGCGGGTGGCGCCAAGGATATATAGATTGCCTTGGGGGTCTGTGACGAGGCTATGCGGCTGTTCGTTATGACTTCCTCCTAAGTAAGTCGCCCACAGAAGGGTAGTGCCAGTGGGGTTAGTTTTCCAAAGCGCCATATCAGTACTCCAGAAAATAGGCGCAGTATGATTCAGATTCACACCTCCCCCGTAGGTGGTTTGAACCGCCCCGGGCGTCACAGGGAAGTAGATGCCGCCAGGATTCGACTGCCAGAGGGCGTCATTTACGTTGCCCCCTGCAAAGGCATTGCCTTGGAGGTCATAAGTCGCTGTAAAGCCCCAGTTATCTGAGTAGGACCCCGAAAACGTGGAAAACACCACGACTGGATCTAAGACAATGGGCGCTGCCACTGGCTCAAGGAGCTCATATCCAATCAAAGGTCCTTCTATCCGATAACGCGCTGCGACGGGAGTTTTACTGTCAGCTAAATAAACAAGCGGCAGCTTCTCTTTGATAGTACCGATAGCCGTCTCCATGTACAAGTTATCGCCCTGCGTGTAGACGGAGACGCCCTCATACCGCAGACGAATCGCTCGCACATAGGCTGGATTTTGGATATGCCAATCCCATTTGAGGCCCTCAGGGGTAAGCCGTAGAACTAAGTCTACGCC
>CAZZMF010000167.1:0-3713 GCA_964655255.1 uncultured Sphingobacteriaceae bacterium | reverse complement strand
CCGCTGAGGATCACACCAAGCCGCCGTACCTGTAAAGCCTAAATGCCCAAAACTTTGCTTAGAGAAGGTGGGGGGCACAGTTGCATTTTTTTCGGTGGAAGGCTTATCCCACCCCAAGCCGCGCCCGGTATTATCGGCTTCTCGGGTGAAGGTGCCGACGGTGGAGGCTGAGAAGTAGCAAAAGCCAGCATACTCGCCGCCTTTGAGGAGCATCCAGAGGAGTTTGGCGAGGTCGCTGCTACTGGCAAAAAGCCCCGCATTGCCCGCACTGCCCCCTAAAAGCGCCGCAGTAGGGTCATGTACATAACCACAGAGGGTGTCTTTGCGCCAGAGGGTATCCACCTCCGTGGGAATGCACAAGGTATCCATGCAGGAAAGCGCCGGATGGAAGGTCATCCGATACAGTCCCATCGGCTCATAGAAGCGCTTCGTAAGATAAACCTCCATCGGCTCCCCCGCAAGGTATTCCATGTATCTCTGCAAGACGACCATGCCCAGATCAGAATACACCGGCTTACGCGTGGGCTGTACAGGGTAGTTGCGGATTTTTTCCCACACCTTCTGAGGATAGTCGCGATGCAGAAAGCGACGGCGGCTCACAGGCAGGGTATGCTTGTCAGAGAGCGTGTCGGAGAGACCCCATGGGTCTTTGAGGAGGTCTTGGACTAAGGGTAAGCCGGCTGGAAAGCCAGCGGTATGCGTCAAAAGCTGGTAGGGCGTGAGCTTGCCGATAGGGTACTTTTCCCATGCGGGCACTCGGGCAGCAAGGGGTTCTGTGAGGGAGAGTTTCCCTCGTTCGTACAGATCCATCGCCATGAGCGTCGTGGCAAAGACTTTGGTAAGCGAAGCCACATCGTACAGATGCCGAGTAGGCGACGGCTGCCGACTATCAGTATAACTCATGACCCCTACCCCTCGGCTATAAACGATGGTGTCCCGGTAGATTACCGTGACGGTGATGCCGGGGGCGAGTTTTTGGCGCGTCACTTCTCGCAGCACAGAGTCAGTCGTTGTGAAGGCATAAGGTGACCGATACGGATATAAGGGACGATAGGGAGCCAAGTTGTAGTTTACAGAACGGGGATACTTCATCGGGATGGGGATAGGTAGGCGTCCCATGGGCGGCGCAGCTCCGAAGATAATGTTTGCACTCTGCCACTGCGCCAAAGTGTCTTCTTGATAAGCCAGAATCGTCGCATCTTCTTCCCCGAAAAATGACAAGGCATAGGGATTGCCAAAGACGCACAAGATGACTTCCCGCTCGGCGTTTCCTAACTCGCAGAGAAAATCCAACACCTTCGGACGCACGCCGAAGCCCCGGCGGGGGTTATTAGAGAGGTTGAAGAGACCGATGATGAAGGTAGTGTAGTGATCCAGCGTCTGAACGAGGGAGTCCGACGGTAGTCTGTCCAAAGAAGGCAGAACTACCACATCCATCGCGCAATACTGGGCAAGGTATCGGTAAAAAGGCGCTGGTTTTTCGTAGCCCACTTGCACATAGACCAGTCGGCGATTGAGGCGATGTCCAATCGGTAGAAGTTGCGCGCGATTTTGTAGGAGCGTGACTGACTGAATGTAAGCTTCACGCAGCGGTTTGAGGATAGACTCCGCCCATAGATCCGCCATGAGCCCCTCGGTGGGAATGTAAGGTGCAGGCTGCGACAGCCCGAAATACGCTTTGAGCTGGAGGATACGGCGCACTTTTTCGTTGATTTCTTCTTCTGTGAGGCGTCCTTGGAGAATGGCTTCGTGTATGGCGCGGGCTGCTACGGGAACATTTTCTACATAAAGAAGCACGTCAGCGCCGGCTTCCAGGGCGCGTACTTCCAGCTCGCCCGGGGGGAAGTACAGGGATACAGCTTTCATATTGAGCGCATCGGAGAAGATGATGCCCTGAAAGCCCATTTGGGTGCGCAGTAGATCATGAATGACCCTTCGGGAGACGGTAGCAGTGAAGGTATCCAGCGCGGGGATCAGCAAATGTCCTATCATGATACCGCCGATGCCTTCTCGGATGAGGTGTTTGAAGGGATATAGTTCCAAACTATCCAGTCGGTTGAGGTCATGCGGTAGCACCGGCAAGTCATAGTGAGAATCCAGATAGGTGTCGCCGTGTCCGGGGAAGTGCTTGCCCACAGCGAGGATGCCTTCGGATTGGAGCCCGTGCATGAAAAGGAGGCTAAGCTGCGTGACGCGATGGCGGTCTGCACCGAAAGCTCGGAAGCCAATAACAGGGTTTTGGGGATTGCTATTGATGTCGGCGACGGGAGCGAAGTTGATATGGACGCCGAGGCGACGGCACTGCCGGGCGATAGCCCGAGCTACTTGATAGACGAGGGAATCTTCTGGCACGGCGCCCAGCGTCAAGGCATTTGGAAAGCGTGGCAAGCTATCCAACCGCATAGAGGGTCCCCATTCGGCGTCCATGGAGATAAGCAGAGGGATTTTGCTCTGGCGCTGATAGGCATTCGTTAGTTGGACCTGCGCGGTGGGGGTGCCCTTCATGAAAATAAGTCCGCCTATGTGATAACGGGCTATCCACCGCTCTATCTCGCGGCGGTTGAGATATTTTGGGTCGCTGTAGGCAGGGACCATGAGCAGTTGTCCGATTTTTTCCTCCAAGCTCATGTGTCCCAGGGTCTCTTCTACCCAGCGGTTATTGGTCTGTAAGAAAGGGGGGAGCTTCGGGGCGTGCTGAGCCCACGCAGCGCTCCCTATCAAGAGCCCGATAAGAGCGCCCAGTCCCGCTCTAAAAAGCGGCGCAGGTCGGCTTCCTGTAAGTCGCCACTGAGCAGGCGCGCCCAATCCCATGCATGTTCTAACCATCGGATGTCTTGGGTGAGCAAATATCGGCGATAAATCGGATGTTGCGTATTGAATAGCAGGCGGGAAGGCGGAGGAACTTCACCTTGGAGGGTAGCCTCGTGTATGCGGCGACGCGCTTCTTCCCGCAGAAGTACTGCTGCTACCCCTTCTTTCCCCATCGCCTGCGGCTCTATCTTGAGCTGGGTAAGCTTCTCCAAAGCCTCCTTGACCGCTTGTACCTCTTGCAAGCTTAGCGCTTCCTCGGCATCTTTGGACTCCAGCCAGCGGGCAGCTTCTTCAGCATCCACGCGCAGCATTCGCACGCCTTCTGTACCCTCTATGTGTGAAAGCCAATAAGGGTCAATCACGGTATCCCCTACGATGACTATATGACCCCTTTCTTCAAAAAGCTTCGCCAAGGCACCGTGCTTTTTTAGGTCATTCACATAAAACCCAACCGAGAAGCCGCGGGGGTCTTTCACAGAAGCTATTTTTGCCTTGTACTCTGGCAAGGTCATCATTTCGCCTCGGGTCGTGCGCACCAGAGCAATATCCTTTACCCGCTTTGCAAACTCCTCATCCCGCACCATACCGTACTTCACAAAAGGCCCGACGCTATCCCAGACTTTCTCGTATTGGGAGCGGTCGGTCTCTGCAAGTTCTTTGAGCTTTTCGGCGACTTTTCGGCTAATGTATTGACTAATCTTTCGGACAGTGGGGTCTATCTGCAGTTGGCTACGGGAAACGTTCAGCGGGATGTCCGAGGATTCTATAACCCCATGCAGCAGTTCAAAATAAGGCGGTAGGAGTTCGCTGAGTTGGTCGGTGATGAACATGCCCCGCACATAGAGGGAAAGGGTATTGCGTTCTATGACCATGTCGGGGCGCAGCAAAGGAAAGTACAAAAT
>CAZZMF010000166.1:0-3714 GCA_964655255.1 uncultured Sphingobacteriaceae bacterium | reverse complement strand
CCGCTTCGTGAAGCCAAAGGTGTCATATGCTTCACTGACCAACTTCAAAAGGGCGATGATTTCGCCCTCTATCTGGTCGGGCGTACAATAAATGTGAGCATCATCCTGGGTGAATGCCCGTACCCGAAAAAGCCCCGTGAGGACGCCAGAGAGTTCATGCCGATGCACCAGTCCAAACTCAAAGAGCCGTAAGGGTAGGTCGCGGTAGGAGTGTAAATGCGTTCTATAGACAATCGTGCTCCCGGGGCAGTTCATAGGTTTGACAGCATAAGACTGCTCGTCTATTTGGGTGAAGTACATGTTTTCCCGATAGTTTTCGTAATGCCCGGATTGCTCCCACAGGCGCTGCGTGAGGATGATGGGGGTTCTGATTTCTTCGTAGCCACTGCGGAGGAGCTTTTTGCGCATCCAATCTTGGAGGACATTGAGGAGTCGCATGCCTTTGGGGTGCCAGAAAGGAAAGCCGGGTCCCTCCTCGTGAAAAGAGAAGAGATCTAACTGCTTGCCTAAGGTACGGTGGTCGCGGCGTGAGGCCTCCTCGAGAAAGTGTAGATACTCCTCCAACTGAGCTTTATCTGGAAAGCTGATGGCATAGACACGGGTAAGTTGGGGATTGCGGCTATCGCCACGCCAATATGCCCCTGCCAGTGATAGTACCTTCACCGCTCGGATAGGGCCCGAATGCCACAAATGCGGTCCCCGACATAAATCCACAAATCCCCCTGACTCGTAGAAAGTAATATCATCAGGCGGTAGCTCGCGAATGAGTTCTACTTTATAAGGGTTATTCAGTTGCTCGTAGTAGGCGAGGGCTTCGGCTTGAGAGACCTTCTTGCGGACGAAGTACTCAGGCTGAGCCGCCAGCTCCAAAAACTTCGCTTCTATGCGAGGAAAGTCTTCGGGCGAAGGGGCGTTTTCTCCAAAGTCTATGTCGTAATAAAATCCCTGCTCTATCGGCGGACCTATGGTAAGCTTGGCGTTGGGATACAGGGTAAGGATAGCTTCAGCCAGAATATGCGCACTGGAATGCCAAAAGACATACTTTCCTTCTTGGGAATCCCATCCCAGCAAATGAAACTCCTTTTGTGTGCCTACGGGAGCTTGGAGTTCATGGATAGAGCCATTAGCTTTGGCTGTGAGGATTTCTGTGCCTGCGGGGAGACCGAGGCGCTGGAGAAGGGCATATAAGGGCTCCTCCGCCTCAGCATGAGCTTGAAACTTTTCGCCCCGCCAAAAAAGGATGCGCTCCATACAGGCGGCAAATCTACACAATCTCAGGGGGCTTTGCTGAATACCGTGGAGCAGATAAAAGTCCTACTTTGCAAGGGAAAGATGACTCAGCCACACATCCTGATTTTGGGAGTCGGGCGCGTAGGACGCGCCATAGCTTTGGATCTCGCCTCTACTTATGACGTTACGGCTCTTGATCGCTCTGCTGAAGCCTTAGAGAGCCTCACGCGAGAAGCGCCCCACATCCGCACCGTTCAAGGTCACCTGAACGACTCCGCCCTCCTGAATAAGCTCTTGTCGGAAGCAGATTTAGTCATCACAGCGGTGCCGGGCAATATGGGCTATCGCGCCTTGGAGAGGGTAATACAAGCAGGCAAAAAAGTCGTGGATATATCCTTTTTCCCCGAAGACCCCTACACCTTAGAGGAACTGGCAAGAGAAAAAGGAGCCACGGTGATTGTTGATGCTGGTGTAGCCCCGGGGCTGAGCAACTTTCTCTTAGGGTATGAACTTGCCCAAAAGCCAGTGGAGAGCTTCGTATGTTATGTAGGGGGCTTGCCTGTGGAACGCTCGTGGCCCTTTCAGTACAAAGCGCCTTTTTCCCCTGCAGATGTGATGGAAGAATATACGCGTCCTGTGCGCCAACGCATCGGCGGTGTCCTCCTTACCAAAGCCCCCCTCTCGGACTTGGAACTCATAAACATACCCGGCATAGGTGTGCTGGAGGGGTTCAATACAGACGGTTTGCGGACCCTTTTGCGTAATACCACCGTGCCTACGCTAATAGAGAAGACCTTACGCTATCCTGGGCATGCAGAGTACATACAAGTGTTGGCACATACGGGATTTTTCTCAACTGCTCCTATCACCATCTCAGGACAAGCGGTCGTACCCCGCGAGATGACCGCTGCTCTCCTTTCTAAGGCTTGGGAAATGTCCCCAGAGGATGAAGACCTTACTGTCATGGTAGTTCGCATACAGCATGTTTCGGGTGATTTGGTGCAATATACCCTCATAGACAGGGCTGATACGACACGCCGCATCAGTTCTATGGCGAGGACGACAGGATACACCTGCACGGCGCTGGCGAAGTGGCTTTTGGAAGGGGCGACTTTACAGCCGGGGATACATGCCCCCGAAGAGCTTGCTGGCGATGAGGCGTGCTTTGCCTATGTCATGCACCATCTTGCCACTCACGGCATACAGATAACCCGCCAAACCCTCCAACCCCTCCCATAGCTTTGATATGTCATCCCCTATCCACATTCACACTTTCCACATATTCTACACTCCACTAAGAAACGGAGAGCCATGCATACAGGTTAACTTCGCCATATGGCTACGCACACGTACACCTTCGGCGGAAGGCAGTTCGTCTTAGATGTAGAAAAAGCCGAACGAGCTATAGCGGAGAAGCGTGTCATCAACGGGCGAATTACGATGGCATTCAACCTTCTGCCGCTCAAATATCCCTGGGCTTATGACCTCTACCGCACCATGAAAGCCAATCACTGGGAGCCTGAGGACATTCCTATGAATAAGGATGTAGCCCAGTGGCGCAGCAATGAAATATCTGACTTAGATCGCTGGATCATCCGAATGGCGGTGGGGTATTTTTCGGCAGCGGAAGGGATCGTCGGCGACAATATCATCCACGTCGTGCGGGAGCTCGTAACCGCCAGCGAACTTAAGCTCGTCCTCGGACGGCACGCCCACGAAGAGAATGTCCATGCGGACTCCCTGCTGTACATGATATCTTCGCTGGGCATAGACCCTTATGAGTGTGAAGCGATGTTTGTGGATATTCCGAGCATCCGAGCCAAAAATGCCTTCGTTACGCAGGTGTCTCATGCCCTGCGCCGCGATTTAGACCTTACCCAAGTAGAAAATAAACAGCTTCTGGCAAAAAACATTTTCACCTTCGGGCTCATCATGGAAGGCACGCAGTTTTATGGGCTTTTTGGCATGGTCCTGAGCCTTTATCGCCAAGGGAAGTTCCCAGGGATTGGGCAAATGTTTCGCTACACGCTGCGGGATGAAAGTAATCATATAGAACTTTTCCGTCGCCTTCTCTTGGAGCTTGTGAAGGAAAACCCTGAGATATGGACACCGGACTTTCAGTCAGAGCTGCGAGCGCTGATGGCAGAGGGGGTGCGATTAGAAGAAGAGTTTATCTCTGACTGCTTGCCGCTGCCTGCCGTAGGGCTCAAGCCCGAAGAGTTTATAGAGTACATTCACTACATAGCGAATCGGCGTCTCCAAAGCGTAGGACTTGAACCGCTGTATCCTGGGGCGCGTAATACTCTGCCATGGCTTGCCGAGCTTATGGATATACGGAAGGAACAAAACTTTTTTGAGGGGCGCGTTACGGAGTACAGGAAAGCCTCAGCTTTGGCGGTCGTCAGCGATGATGAGCTATGACAAGCAAATCATAACAGGCACTGTCATTTTTGCGACAGGAGGGGTGGTGGGATTATATACCAA
>CAZZMF010000165.1:0-3729 GCA_964655255.1 uncultured Sphingobacteriaceae bacterium | reverse complement strand
GTGTGGCACTCCTTGTATTTTCATCGCTTACGGCGCTTGTATGGCTGGTAGAACCGCTGCGAGGCGCCGACGCATGGGCACTTTTACTCCAAATGGGTAGCTATGGGCTTTTATTACGCAGTATTCATCTGGCTTTCACTTGGGCGCTCATGGAAAGCGCCGCCTTAGCGGGGTACTTTCTTGTAGCCAGTGCCAGTACCTCTCCCGAAAGGTGGAGCGCTGCCCTTCGATACTTGGTGTGGAGTGTAACAGGCTCAGCCCTTCTCTTACTGGGGATTAGTTTGCGCCTGGCGACGGAAGGCAGTCTGACTTATCCGCTTTCATCGGGCGGCATGCTCTCTGACGGACTGCTTATGATGGGTTGGAGCATCAAAGTAGGATTTATTCCGTGGCACTTTTGGCTCATCGGCATTTATCGGGTGCTTCCTGTAGCGTGGGGGGGGTGGTTCTCTGTCGTACCCAAAGGCGCCCTCCTTCTCAACCTCCTTAGCGCCTTGCCCCTTTCAGACAAGCTACATTTGGAGATTCTGTACAGCTTGGGAGCACTTTCGCTGATTGGGGGATATGCCTTGGCCTGGCGAGCGGAACGGCTCACGGATATGGTTTTCTGGGGTAGCTTTACGCAAGGGGCTTATACAGTACTGGCAGCCACAAGCGCAGGTAGGTCAGCCGCATGGGAGTTTTGGCTCATTTACAGTGCAGCGGCGATACTTGGTCTTTTATATGCAGAGCGACCGTGGGGAGGACGATACGGCTCAGCCATAGGGCTGCTTCTGCTGGCGAACTTAGCGGCGCTACCCCCAGTGATGGGCTTCTGGGTGAAGCTCCAACTGATATGGGTCGGTATCCAGTATCTGGGGGGATGGGAACAGAAGCTACTGCTGATAGCGGCGGCTTTGGGTACTATTGGCGGCTTCGCTGTGTATGGGAAGCTCCTGTGGCGCATATGGCATGGCGAGGCGGTGCCTGCGCCGTCTGTATGGCGGAAGGGCTTGTACTTGGTAGGAGGAGGAATGCTTTTGATGGGGGGATTCTGGGGCTTAGGTCTCTGGCAGTGAAGCGACTACCCCCAAAGGAAGTCTCGCGGTGAGGGCGGGATTCGAACCCGCGATACGGACTTTCATCCGTATAACAGTTTAGCAAACTGTCCCCTTCGGCCACTCGGGCACCTCACCGGTGAGGCAAAGGTACGACTTTTTTGGCAAATGGAAGCGCTTCATCGTAGAATCCATCCCATGGCAAATCCCATGAGGGGGATGGGGCGTCCTTCCCGCCGTAAAATAAAATCTCCCACCGGCGTGAAGCGATAAGTAGAAGGCGGTCGCATAGGCTCCCAGTAGTGCATTGTATATCGCACTGCCAACCCCGCATAAGCATCAAAATACGAGCCTCGTGCCGATCTGGCACTGTGCGCCGATGAGAAAGCCCCCCATGAATGCCTGAATGCGCCGCTGATAGGACACGCCGCTGATTGATGGTGTAGAAGGGGGGAAAAGTAGGCCCGTCGTGTCAATATACCCGAGGTCTTGATTGTACTGCTGATAGCCTACCATGAGCGCCATGTATCCCCCCGTGAAGGTATAAATCGGACGATCCGCCGGTTTGTTAGAGAGGAAGTACTCCCGCCACTGGAGGCGCACTTTGAAGCCCGTCTGACGAAACTCATCTGCCTGAGCCCCCTGCCAAGGTCCTCTCCTAAGTGCCCCCAAAAACCCAGCCTCCTTCCAGTTGTAGGCTATTTTGAAGCCCCATCGGAACTTCTAACCCCAGATGTAGGGTGTATTGAAAAGGATCAACCATCGGCAGCGGAAAAAACTTGATCACAGGTCGCCGATACTCCGGGAAGCGCTTGTCTAACTCTTGCGCCGAACCAAGCGCCACCAGACTGCATAGCATAACCCATCTCCCATGGGAAAGCATACATGTTTTGTCAGGCATCAGGCGCAAAAACTATCCCCTTCATACCACATGCACCCAGTTCCACAGTCTCTCCTGTAGGAAAGCATCCCATGCATATATGCGCACAGCATAATGATATACCCCTGCATCGGCGATTTGCACTTGACCTCGGAAGCGCCCTTTTCCCACGGACTCCAAACGAAAAGCTTGCACCTGTCCATCCGCTGACTCAAATACTATCTCAGCTTGAAGCGCTTCTATGGGAAGGTCGCCTGCCTCTACTTCCACCTCTACCTCAAAAGGCGCTCGCGTGGGATGTGCTCGCTCAGCAAAGGGAGGGAGGACGACAGACTTTACTTTAAGCTCGTGCCAATGTTCTTCTATACGCGTAAGGAAAGCAAGCCGCTCCTCAAAGGCTTCTTTGGAGAGTGTGGTCAGCTGCTGATAAGCTGGTAGGTATAGCTTTTCAACATACTCCCCTAACATGCGTGTGGTGGAAAAGCGGGTCGCTGCATAGGCTTGGGCGCGTTCCATGCGAGCTACCCACTCCATAGGAATCCCCCGAGCATCGCGCGCCCGATAAGCAGGAAGGACCTCTTCCCGCAGGAGATAAGCCAACTGCGTTGCTTCCCATGCATCCCGTATCTCTGGGTCATCTGATTGACATACAGGAATGCTCCAGCCGCCGGCTTCGGTTGGATCCACTTCTGCCCACCAGCCGTCTGGGATGCTTAGGTGTAAAACGCCATTGAGAGCGGCTTTCATGCCACTGGTGCCGCTGGCTTCATTGCCAAAGATGGGAAGGTTGAGCCATACATCTACGCCCTGAATCAAATAGCGGGCAAGTTGGATGTCGTAGTCTGGGACGAAAAGCACCTTGCCGAGGAAGGGCGGCTCCAAGCTCCGCTGCCAAACAGTGCGAAGCATTTTTTTGCCGGCTTCGTCGCGAGGGTGGGCTTTACCAGCGATGATGAGGCGGATCGGCTCTTCTGCAATCACACGGCGCAAACTCTCATATTCAAAGAGCATCCCATGCCGCTTATAGGTGGCGAAGCGCCGAGCAAAGCCTATGAGTAAAGCGTTTTCGTCCATCTGGGCAAAAAACGCCCGGGTCGCTTCCAAATACCCCACAGGTCCTGGCTCTGAGAGCAAGCGCCGCCGCAAGTAGCTCAAAAGCGCCGACCGAAGTATTTGATGCGTCTCCCATGTACGGCGTGAGCGGCTCCACTCGGGCGCTTGCCAAGTAGCGACATGCACGCCATTCGTAATACCCCGAATAGGCAGTTCCTGAGGACGATACCCTTCGTACAGCCCAGCAAACATCCGCTGAGAGACCCGAGTGTGGAGTTGGCTCACGGCGTTGGTCTGCCCCGCAAAGCGCAAGCAAAACGCCGTCAAAGAGAACTTTCCTGCTTCGCCAGGCATTTCCCCCCAGTGGAGAAAGCGCTCCCATGGGATGCCCAATCGCCGAACTACGTCATACAGATACTTCTGGAGAAGCTCAGGTGGAAACGCGTCATGTCCAGCAGGAACAGGCGTATGCGTGGTGAAAAGTACCCTTAGACGCGCCTCCTCTTGGGCTGCATGCAGGTCGTAGCCTGCTTCCTTCAGGTGCATCCACAAAGCCAGTAGATGGAAAGCCGGGTGCCCTTCGTTGTAATGGAAAAGCTCTACTTGAAGCTTGAGGGCTTCTACGAGCTTCTGGGTGCCGAACCCAAGTATGAGTTCCTGCTGCAAGCGTCGCTCCGCATCGCCTTCGTACAGGCGAGCGGTGATTTCGCGTACTTCGGGGGGATTTTCCGCAAGGTCAGCATCCATGAGGTATAAAGG
>CAZZMF010000164.1:0-3740 GCA_964655255.1 uncultured Sphingobacteriaceae bacterium | reverse complement strand
CTCCAGTTCGCGGCGGCGCTCCTCAGCTTCCCGCAGCGCTACATTCAAGGCTTCATTTACGGAGGCGAGTTCCTCTTGATTTTGACGGAGTTCTTCGGTCTGTACTTGCAGTTCTTGGAAGGCTTCGGTCAGGGCTCGTTCTTGGAGCTTCTCCTTCGTGAGGTCTAAGATGCCCACCATCACCCCACGCAAGCTCGCCGTCTCAAAAGGAAACGCCCGCAAAAGCCAATAGCGCGGGTGCTCTGTCCCCGGCAGTTCAATAAGCTCCTGTACGGGTTGTTTTGTCTTTTCACTCTGATCAATGATGCTCTGTCCTTTATATACCCCGACCCCCAGAATATCCTCTAAGGTAAGCCCTTGGTACAGACGCTTCAAGGGAATCTGAAGCAAGTCTATCAGGAGTTTATTAGCGAAGGTAATGCGTCCCTCACTACCTTGCTTTTCACGCTCCACGACAAAGAGGGGAAGCGGTACATTCTGGACGAAGGCATGGAGTTGCTCTCGGACATATTTCGCCTCGCTTTGCGCTTTCTCTAAGCGCTGGATGACATCGTAGTATGCCTCCGCTGGCAAAAGGTAAAATGTCTCCGTCTCTCCACTATCTTCAACGATATGTTTAGACCAAATTTGTCCGTTATTGTGGAGAAAGTCCCATGAAGGCATCGTAAGCGCCTGCTGCCTCACATCCGGGGAGAGAAATTCCCAAGCCTGATTATGAGCGAGGATTTTGCCGGTTTCTTTATGCCAGCTCACCCCTGGAAAAGGAACCTCCAAGCCCGCTTTGGTACGAAAGAGCGCCATATAGCATAAGCTTATTACCCGCCCATCTGAGCAAGCATTTGGCGAAGTGCCTGCATGCCCTCCGGTGTAGTAATCTCCGCTGTGATATCAAGCGTAACGATATTATCTGCAACGATCGTACCGTCTTGCGTCTCCATCTGCCACGTCAAGCCCCAGTCCCTACGATCAATTTGTGCCGTGAGGTGAAAGCTCGCCCGCGGCTGCCCGACCAGGTCTTTCAAGAGAAGTCCTTTGAGCTCTCCTTCCAGCTGGATGCGGTGGGTTATGCCCTTGATTGTAAGGTCGCCTTCTAAGATAAATCGCCTGAGCGGGCGCCAGCGAATCGCCGTACTACGGAAGGTGATATAAGGATACTTCTCTGCATCAAAAAACTCCGGGCTACGCAAATGCGCATCCCGCGCCGCCATGTCGGTCTCTATGCTGGCGACTTCTATTTGTACTTCCACCTGCAGGTCAGTGAAAGCCGGCGAAGTGCCCCGCACCTGAGCCGAATAGTTCTTAAATCGTCCGGCAACCTCCACCAGCCCCATGTGCATGATCCGAAACCCTACCGTAGAATGAAACGGATCCAACTCCCATGAAGAAAGCTTTGGAAAAGTACTGGACTTCTGCTCAAGCAGACGAACCTGCTGGCGGCGCGGATCTCTACCGAAGCCTAACCATCCGATAAGTCTTTGGACAAGCGTCATATGGCTGATGTATTAGGTTTTATTTGCCTGCGCAAGCATACGCAAAATAACGCGCTCGGCTACACTGAAAGCCTAATAAAGCGGTATGTACACGATGGGGGTCGGTATGATGTAAATCCGCTTCCTCAAGAGCTCGTACTTGCAATCTTAGCGGACGATACATGTCTCAGTCATTTTACGCAAATGTATGCGATTTAGCTGGATGTTATGAGGGTAAGCTGCCCTGCTATCCACAGACTATCCTCATGGATCCACCCGGAAAGCTACCCATGCGGCTTGGGCGCCCCACCGCTGGTAATGAGTATCTCGTAGCTTTTGGAGGGAAGCTCGCACGCCATGATAGGCATAGCGTGTGGGCAGTTTGAGGAGGAGCTGCATGTGATAGCGCCCTTGCAGGCGCGGTATCTCTGCATACGCGGGTCCGAGGACTTCCCCAAGCTGGGCTTTTTTGAGCATGTCTTGCCAGACAGCGGCTTGGGCTTCTAAGACTTTGGGGTCGCGGTGGTGGAGATTGACTTCTATCAGGCGACGAAAAGGCGGATACCCATACCGGCGCCGCTGCATCAGTGCCCTTTCAGCGTATGTCTCATACGGGTCTTCTAACTGATGAAAAAGAGGTGTATCTGGGCGAAAGGTTTGGATGACGACATGGCTGGCGGTACCTCGCCGTCCCGCCCGCCCAATAAGTTGGATAAGGAGTTGATAAGCCCGTTCCTCGGCTCGGAAGTCCGCCTGTCCTAAGAGACTATCCCCGTACAGGACGCCAACAAGCGTCACCCGCTCAAAATCTAATCCTTTCGTCACCATCTGCGTACCAATCAGAATGTCTGCTTCCCTTCGCTCAAAGGCGGCAATCATTGCTTCGTGTTTGTGTCCGCCGGTCGTGTCGCGATCCATGCGCAGCACCCGAGCCGTGGGGAAAAACTGCTTGAGCTGCTCCTCTATCCGCTCCGTGCCGACCCCAGAAAAAGCCAGCTTATCACTGCCGCAGATAGAGCAGCGCAGGGGAACCTTCTCCCGATGACCGCAGTAATGGCACACCAACATGGAAGCCTGCTTATGATAAGTGAGCGTGATGGCACAGTTAGGGCATTCCCAGCGGTGCCCGCAGGTATGACATAAAAGCATCGGTGCATAACCGCGCCGATTACGAAAAAGAATCACTTGCTCCTCCCGCTGGAGGGTCTCCTCTATCATCTCCCGCAATACCGACGAGAAAACGCCTGTACTGAGCTTTTCTGCCAGCTCTAACCGCATATCTACCACATGAAGCTGGGGGGGCACGGCGGGAATGGCTTTTTGACGAAGGGGAACATAAGCGTACTTTCCCGTCTGAGCGTTGTGATAGGTCTCCAAGGCTGGAGTCGCTGAACCTAAGACGATCGGTATGCCGCGCAGATGCGCATAATACACCGCTGCATCCCGTGCTTGGTAGAAAGGCGGTCGTCCTTCTTGCCCAAAGGAAGCGTCGTGTTCTTCATCCACAATAATCAATCCCAGCCGATGAAAGGGCAAAAACAACGCTGAGCGTGTGCCCACGATTACATCTACGGCATCTTCTTGGACGGCTTTCCAGAGGCGAAAGCGTTCGGCTTCGGTAAGGCTACTGTGGTAAAGTTCCATCGCTTCGCCGAAAGTCGCCCGCAGCCGATCCAGCGTCTGTTTTGTAAGGGCAATCTCAGGGAGCAGATACAGGACTTGCTTGCCCGCTTGGAGATAGCTTCGCATCAGCTCCATGTAGAGGAAAGTCTTTCCACTGGCGGTGATGCCATGCAACAGCACGGGGCGAGTGGGATTTTCCTGTAGGGCTTGTTCTATGGCTGTGAGGGCGTCTTTTTGCGCAGGGGTAAGGTCATAAGCCCGCAAAGGACGCGCGTAGAGCTTTTCGTAATATCGTCGGGCGGGGATGCGGCGGACATAACCGGCTTTGAGGAGTTGGCGCAAAGCTCGGGGGGCTCGCCGTTGCAGATGAGCAAAAAGGGGCGGCTCTTTTTTGAGGGTTCTTTGAAGGAGTTCCAAAAAGACCGCTTGCATTTCTGGCGAAAGCGTTTCCCAAGCTGACTGGAAAGCCGCTTCATTTTGATAAGCCGGCGCCACTTCTACGAAAGAGGGCGGACGGCGCACAGTAGACCGAACGACCGCCTCTAATCGGAGGGCGCCTTGGCGCGCCCAGCGGCGCAGAAGCGCCAAAAGCTTTTTCGGAGGTATGGCTGTCAACCGAGCAGCTGCTCGAAGCGTCGTATCCCCAGC
>CAZZMF010000163.1:0-3748 GCA_964655255.1 uncultured Sphingobacteriaceae bacterium | reverse complement strand
CTTGACGCAGTTTGTCCAGCCGCTGCTTCTTCTCTTCTAAGGAGAGTTTGCCTATATTGGGCGCTGATGACTGACAGCTTATGAGGGCAAGCGCCCAGAAAGTGATGTGTATGTATCGCATAGGGCTTATTCTATTTGAAGGGTTCCCGTAGCTTTTTGCCAATCTATGTAAGCCAGATAAGCTTCTAATAAGGCGGTCGTGTAGTTTGTTTGAGCTTGGTCGTAGCTGCTTTGGGCTTGGAGATATTCTACCATGGAGCCGACGCCGAGTTCTTGTTTGCGGCGGGCGGCTTGGAGGACCTCCTCTGCGAGGGTAAGGTTGCGTCGCTGAATGTCCAGAGTCCGCAGGCTATTGAGGAGCTGGCGCCGAGCGCTTTCGGCTTCTAACGCCAGCCCTTGGCGCAGTTGGAAAAGGTCATTTTGATTTTTTTGGAGTTCAATACGAGCTTGGGCGATTTGGCTGGCGCGCCGCAGTCCATCAAAAATAGGTACTTGAATCTGCGCACCAACAAAAGCAATAGGAAACCATCGTTTTCTCGTATCAAAAAAGTCAAACTTCTGGCGCTGAGCTTGAGTAGCGAGAGAACCGATAGCCACGAGAGAAGGGAGATAACTCACCTGATAGCGTCGTAGATTGAGTTCCAAAGCGCGACGCTGCTGGAGGAGAATCTGATATTCCCATCGGCAGCTTGGGTCAAAGCTACTTTCTGTGATTGTATCGGGCAGCAAGGCAAGCAGTTCGGTAGGCGCCAAGGTGTCGGTTAGTATGATAGGCGTTTCCAGGGGCATGCCCATTTGGAGTTTGAGGGCGAGGTAGGAAAGGGCGGTGAGTTCAGCGACTTTGCTATGTTCGGTACGGAGGTTATTGAGGCTTACTTCTAAGCGCTGGTAGTCCAGTTTCTCAGCAAAGCCGTTTTCGTATAGCCCTTTCACTTGCTTGACGAGGATTTCCAGCTGCTGAATGTTTTGTGAAAGGAGGCGAAGGCGCTCTTGATTGACAAGGGTGGTATAATAAGCCTTTTTGACGGCGGCAGCGGTCTCCGTGCGAGAACGCTGATAGCTACGGTAAGTGAGTTCTTTGACAGCCTTAGCGGCTTGGAGCCCCACGAAATAAGTCCCATCAAAGATGAGCTGGGTACCCGTCACACTGAACTCTAGGTTGTAGGGTACGCCAAAGCGCACAGGGATAAATGTGCCTCGCGGCGCTCCAAAAAACTCCCCTGGCACCAGTGAGGTCGGTATCTCTACAAAGTACCGGAACGAGCCACTGGCATTTATCTGAGGCAGTCCTGTCGAGCGCACTTCGGCGATCTTTTGGCGAGCCAGTTGATAGTCCAAATAAGCATTTTGAACGGCGGGGGCGTGGGTTAGCGCATATTGGATGCAGTCACGCACGCTCAAGGCTTGGGGCATCTGCGCCAAAGCTATTCCCAATAACCAGTGGGCTCTACCTAACATACGCTTGGCGAATCTGGGATTTGTAAGTCTCTAAAAGGACGCGTCCCTTCTCAGTGGTGAAACTGTATAGAAGAAGGAGGATAGTTTCGGCGTAGATTTCAGCTACGCTTTTTTGCACCTGCTCGGCAAAGGTGGGGTTTAGCACTACCTGCACGATTACATAACTCATCCACAGGGGCAGCATATCCATCGGAAGGTCTGAGCGGAAAAGCCCTTCTTGTACGGCCTGCTGGACAGAGAGAGTAAGCTGCCGTTGAATCAGTTCTTGAATACGGGGCAAAACGCGCGCCCGAGCGTGAGGAATGACCCGGCGCAGTTCGGTAAAAAGTATAGGATTGAGCGAGGTCAAAAGCCCATACACAAAGTTGGCTGTGGCTATCATCGGTAGAAGGGCATTCTCAGTGTGGAGTTGTCGGATTTCGTTGAGCTTCGCTTCCATATTTTTTAGGAAGGTGTCAGCGCATACCTCTATAAGCATGTCTTTGGAAGCGAAGTGCTCATAGAGGGTTTTTTTGGAGATGCCCAAGAGGTCAGCAATCTGGTCCATCGTAGTGGCGCGGACTCCTTGCTGCATAATCAGTCGTGTAGCGACTTCTACGATGGCGTCTCGCACATTACGGGAAACGCAATAAACTTTGAGAAAGTTCCCAGTTCCCATAGTTTTGTGGAATGGCAGCCTTGAGAGTAGGGTGGCTGCAGATGGACCTTGCATGGGAATCGCCCGCCACCAATATCGCCCGGGTAGAGGCGCTTTTAGGGGCGCATAGGGCGGATGTATGGGTCTTGCCGGAGATGTGGAGCACGGGCTTTACGATGAATACAGCCTTAGCGGAAGGGGAAGCGGGTCCAGCGTATCGCGCGATGCAGCGCTGGGCAGCCGAAAGACAAGCGCTTTTGATTGGTAGCCTACAGGTACGCATAGGCGATAAAGCCCGCAATCGGCTATATGCGGTATTTCCTAATGGACAGGTAGCTTCGTATGACAAAAGGCACCTTTTCCGCATGGCTTCCGAGCATGCTTACTATGAAGCAGGCACTCAGCGCCTCCTCGTAGAATGGCAAGGCTGGCGCATAGCCCCTCTGATATGTTATGACCTGCGCTTTCCAGTGTGGAGCCGGCGCACGCCAGAGTATGATTATGACCTTCTTATATACGTGGCTAACTGGCCCAGTGCACGGCATGCCCACTGGACTGCCTTGCTACCTGCCCGAGCTATTGAGAATCAAGCTTACACCCTCGGCGTGAATCGCATCGGCACCGACGGAAATAGACACACCTACGCCGGTGGAAGCGTGCTTCTGGACCCCAAAGGCGAAGTGATCCTCCATGCAGGCTCAGCAGAAGGGGCATTCGTGGCTACGATAGATATAGAGGCTCTGCGCACGTACAGAGAAAGGTTTCCCGCATGGCAGGATGCAGACAAGTTTGAGATTTTACCCACGACGGCATGGGGATAGAGAACTTTCCCACAGTAGCTTTTCTCTGCTGGGTAAGCTGGTAGTTTTGCCCCCCCATGCAAATAGAAATACGAGGCGACAAAATCCTATGGACGATCGCCCTGACCTTAGGGGTCATCGGGCTGCTGGTCGTCTATAGTGCCTCGGTAGGGTTGGTCTTTCGTCATCATCCCGACATGCCCGAGTACTATCTGGTCAAACAAGGGCTAACCCTGCTCTTGGCGCTCTTTCTTGCGTATGCCATACACTTCACGGACTATAGGAAGTGGGGACCGCTTTTTGAGTGGTTTTGGATAGGGTCAGTAGCGCTTTTGATGTATGCGTTCTTTCGGGGCAGTGGGGCGCAGCGATGGGTATATATCGGCGGCATCTCTTTCCAACCGTCCGAACTGGGACGCTTTAGTCTCATGGGGCTTTTGGCTTACCGGATAGCGCTCAACCCCGAATGCACCCGCACATGGCAAGGACTCATGCCGCTGCTTATCCGGATAGGTATCACCTTCGCTTTGATAGCCCCGCTAAACCTTAGCAACGGGCTCCTTCTACTGGGGACAAGTGCGCTCTTTTTGTACATCGGAGGCATGTCTTTGATAAAGCTGTTCCGTCTGGCGCTGATAGGGGCAGTCGGGGTTATAGTTTTATTTTTCACCGCCCCGCGAGCGCGAGTGTGGCAGCAGCGGCTGACCAGCTATTGGAAAAAAGAACCCCTTCACACCCAGCCAGCCGATGACTATCAGCGCGCCCACGCTTCCCTTGCCGTGTATTCGGGAGGCTTGTGGGGCAAAGGCCCAGGTCGCAGCACCCAGCGATACTATCTCCCCCAATCTTACTC
>CAZZMF010000162.1:0-3761 GCA_964655255.1 uncultured Sphingobacteriaceae bacterium | reverse complement strand
ATAGTAAAGTGTGGCAGGTTTTTGGGGTATTAGCATCCCCTCAATCCGCCCCTGCTTTTCATATCCCAGACATTGTAAAAGAATGCCCTCTGGGGAAAAAAAAGCTGAGACGCCGGTATTGGCACTGCGGACAGCGGGGATGCCCAGGGCGGTGCTGGTAAGGGTTCCATAGACCAAGTGCTGCCAGTAGCCGGAACTGCGCTTCCACCAGCCATCGTTGGTGAGGATAGCGAGGAAGCCCGCCCGCTCCGGCAAGCGTGCCCGCAGGTCATGCATGAAAATGCTCTCATAGCAAATCGCCACCACAACAGGAACCTCATCTGGATAGAGGGTAAGGGCGGCTTGATGATCTGGCTTGCCGAAGTGCCCAAAGCCCCCACCCAAGTCTATCTGCCACTTCTTTAGAAAAGACAGGACTTCCAAATAAGGCGCTCGCTCCACGAAGGGCACCAAGCGCGCCTTGATATGGACCTGTATCGTGTCGGGACGCAGCAAAAGGGCAGCGTTGTAAGCTTCGTAGCCCCCTCCTTCGGGCGTGGGGCGGGCAGAAACGGATAGCGGCTGCCCCGGCGAAAAGTACCGATAGCCCACCACACCTACTAAAAGGTTGACGCCGTGGCGCCGCGTGTATTCAAGAAACGGTTGGAGCGCCGGATCGGTGCGCCATTCATCTATTCGGACGCCCACCGGAATCGCCGTCTCAGGAAGCACAATAAGCGCTCCCTGCGGAGGGGAGGAAGGCAGTAGCGAGAGAAGGCGCGCTATTTGCGCTGCAGGGGGAAACTCAGAAAACTTTGCGTAGGGGTCTATATTGGGCTGAATAGCATACACTGCACGAGAAGAACCGCCCTCAGTACTCGCTGAACCAAAATACGCCACCCCTGGCACTCCAAAGCCCCATATCACAAAGAGAGCATAGCGCTGAGTATGCAGGAGAACTGCCCCGATAAGGCTCCACACTGAAAGTCCCAGCACACCGAGAAACCCAGCCATTTTGCGCCAGTAGAGCCATTCGCTCCATGCAAAGCCCAGATTGAGCCAACTCCATGATAGCTCCCACCGAAAGTGCAGATACTCAAATATCCCCCACAGAGGGACGAAAAGCCACACAGTGTCCGGAGAATGAAAGGCGGACGTAGAATGCCAGCGCGATTGCATCCAGCGCCACAGCGCAAAAGGAATGAGCATGAGCAGGGGATTGACTGTAATCGCGGCTGCTCCAGCCAGCAGGCTTATGATGGCTTCGCTGAGGTTAGGGGCGCTAAGGGCTGTGAGCATGAGCCAATAGCACCCCAAAAAATTCCATAGTAGGAGGGCAAGGTAGAGATGTTTGTAAGGTCGGGGGCGTTCGCTCAGTCCCCACAGTAGAGGAAAGGCAAACCAAAGTGCCCATGGAAGCGAGACCGGAGGGAAAGCGATACCGAGCAGCCCTCCAGCCAATACCGCACTAAGGCGCGGATTCTGTGTAGGTAGCGCCCGCCACCACGATAACCACCTCTCCGCGTGGCGCATGCTCCGCATAATGCGCATGCAGTTCCGCTAAGGTACCGCGTCGCACCTCTTCATGGACTTTGGTAAGTTCGCGAGCGACTGCGGCCCATCGCCCTGCGCCAAGCGTGTCTCGGAGAAGTTCCAGCGTCCCCACCAGTCTATGGGGGGATTCGTACCAAATGATGGTACGCTCCTCGCTGAGAAAAGCTTGTAAGTAGCGCGTCCTACCTTTTCGCGGAAAAAAACCCTCAAAAATGAACCGCTCCGCTGGAAGCCCACTGGCAATCAGAGCTGTCAGAAATGCCGAAGGTCCCGGCAATACATACACTGGAACCCCCCGGCGATAGGCTTCACGAACTGGCAAAAAACCCGGGTCAGAAATCCCAGGCATACCGCTATCCGTGAGCAGCCCCACTTTCCAGTTTTTGGCAATAGCTTCAGAAAAAAGCCCCTCCAGTACCCTGTGCTCGTTGCCGAGATGGAGGGAACGGAGGGGCTTCGGTTCAATCTCGTAATGTCTCAATAGCTTGAGGCTATGGCGCGTGTCTTCGCACCATAGGGCGTCCATGGCTTGAAGGGTCTGTAAGCTCCGCAGCGTAAGGTCCTGCAGGTTCCCTATGGGTGTGGGAATAACCCAAAGCCCCTGCACGGGCGCTTACTTCTTCTTGCTGGAAGCGGTGGTGGGTTTTGATGACTGAGGCTTTTTAGGAGGGGTGGAGCCGGCAGGCTTAGCTTCTGTCTGGGTGCCTTTTCCTCCTATGACAGGCAGAGGCACGCCCCGACGGATCGGCTCACTCAATACAATCTGCAGGTCGCTTCGTTCGGCTTTGAGTTCCCGACGGAAACGCTCCAAAAGCTCATCCAGTTCGCTCACATCTTTTAGATAGACATGTACCATGAGATTCATATCGCCTGAAAGCACATACGCCGCGCTGACGTTAGAATAGGCTTCTAAGGCTTTTATCGCACTCTGGGTATCGGGTACCTGCATGCGCACCATCACCGCAAGGGAATATCCCAGCTTTTTGGGGTCCAAAATAAGCTGAGCCCCTTGGATGATACCCCACTCCTTCAGGCGATTGATTCTCAGGTACACAGTGCCAATCGAGACGCCGACTTTTTCTTTGACTCGGGCATAAGATTGCGTCGGGTCTTCCGATAGTATTGCCAAGAGGCGCACATCTAACTCATCCATGGTTTCTCTGCGCTTTTTCATAGGCGGTTTGGGTTTTTGGAGACTATAACAAAAATCCCCCAAAAATAATCGCGTCGCTCCATTTATGCCGAGGCGAAAGCACTGCCGATGAAAGCCGAGCGGGAAACGAAACCTTTCAAAAAAATCAAGGCTGCTTATCCTGCTGCACAGAAATGTGCGCCTGAATGTATGCGGTCAAGAGTTTATAGATGGGGGCGAGGTCGGGATAATAATCTTCCAAAAGCGCGAGATGTTTCTGAATCGTACTAAAGTCGCCTCGACGAGCGGGTCCCGTTTGGGTTATGTGAGGCGGCAGGTGATGCAGGCGCTGTAAAATCGTCTTGACGAGGGGCAAATAAATCCGACGATCACTGAGTGGATGGACCAGTCGCTCGGCGATGTGAAATAACGCGTTGAGGAAGTTTGCCGTAAAAACCGCACCGATGTGCAGGCGCAGACGGGTTTCTGAATCTGCAAAGTGCACCTGCGTAGGATCACCCGTAAGCCGGTGCGCCAGCCTCTCTGTCTCCGGATGCCCTTCCCAAAAGGCAGGAAAAGAGCCCCACTGCACTTTTTCTCCGGGGACGAAGCTCTGCAGGGGATAGATTACCCCAGCTCGACCGCCTATCTGCTCCGTCAGAATAGACAGCGGCACAGACCCCGCCGTATGAATCATCAGCGCATGCGCCGGCAGGCGAGGCGCTATCTCCGCCGCTGTGGGCGCAATCTGGCTATCTTTCGTGCAGAGAAAGACGGTACTTACCGCTTCCCATGGGATCGCCTCTGTATCTCCCCAGCAGGCCACGGGCAGGTCAACCTTCTGATAAGGGCGATGAAGAAGCCCTACGGCTTCCCCGACCTCATGAAGTCGCCGGGCTATCGCCTGCCCAACCCCGCCTGCGCCGATGATGAGGAACACCTACTCAGTCGGATTTCATCCACGGAGAAATAGGATACGGCACCTCTATCGGAACTGCCCCCTCGGGAATACGCTCTACTTTCTTCACTTCCATTTCCCACCGAAGCACCTCTTCCTCATACTGGACGATACGAAGGGGAAGCCCCTTCTGAAAGT
>CAZZMF010000161.1:0-3767 GCA_964655255.1 uncultured Sphingobacteriaceae bacterium | reverse complement strand
CCTCTAATCCGTTCTCTTTTCCCACAAAATCCATAGGAAAAGCCGTTGGGGGACTTCTGAGGGGGTACAGGGAGGCCGCCTCCAGCTAAGGTAGGGCCTCAGTAAGGGCATGGGTAGCTTTAGAGCACCGGCACTTCTTCGCGAGCGTAGATATTCAAAGCTGCTCGCAGGATTTCCACGGCTTGTTCTAAGAGGGGGACATCCAGCACATAAGCGATACGCACGAGGGTTTTACCTCGTTCGGGTTCAGAGAAAAAGCCTGTGCCGGGGGCGACCATGACAGTCGTACCATCCACATCAAAGCTCTCCAGCATCCACTGGGCGAAGGCATCACTGTCAGCAACGGGAAGTTGCGGCATGAGGTAGAAAGCCCCTTGTACCGTAGCGACTTTGACGCCTGGGATGCTGGACAGTCCTTCTATGAGGGTATCACGCCGCTTTTGGAAGGTATCGCGCACATAGTCATAATGACTCTTCGGTAAGGACAGCAAAGCCATACCACCTATTTGCCCGAGGGTAGGCGGGGCTAATCGGGCTTGTGCCCACTTAAGGGCTGTGTCAATGATGGTTGTATTGCGGGAGATGAGCGCCCCGACCCGCGCCCCACAAGCAGAGTACCGTTTGGAAAGCGTATCTACTACGACAACAAACTCTTCCGCTCCGTTTATCTCTAACGCCGAGAAAAACTTTTGCCCATCATAGCAGTAGTCGCGATAGGATTCATCGCTAATCAGATACAGTCCGTGACGACTGCAGATTTCGGCGATCTTACGAACCTCCACTTCTGAATAAAGCTTTCCGGTGGGGTTAGAGGGATTACAGAGGAGGATACCCCGGGTGCGAGGGGTAATAGCACTCTCCAGCACTTCCGGGGCAGGCAGCGCAAAGTCATCTTCTATATGGCTTTGGACTGGACGAAGGATAACCCCTGTGGCCCAGCCCATACCGATGTAGTTGGCATAAGTAGGTTCTATCACGATGAGTTCATCCTCCGGCGAGAAAAGGGTCAAAAAAGCAAATAGTAGGGCTTCTGACCCGCCGGTAGTAGTGAGGAAGTGCTTGGATTCCAGGGGGATGCCATAGACTTCTGTATAAAAGCGCGCATATGCCTCTCGAAAAGCGGGCATGCCCGCAGAGTCTGTATAATCAAGTACCTGTATTCCTGCTGACTGAATGGCTTCCCAGAACTCTGGTGGAGTGGGGAGATCAGGCTGGCCGATATTGAGGTGGAGAACTTTTTTACCGCGAGCTTTGGCGGCGTTGGCATACGGCACAAGCTTGCGGATAGGTGAGGGCGGCACAAGGCGCGCCCGCTCCGAAATGGCAGGCATACGGCGAAGATACAACAATCATCCTACTGAATGGAGACGAGGTTGGCATACCAAAGGTGCATGTTTTTGGGGCGGGGCGGCGCCTTCGGCGCCGCCCCGCCCCCTCAAAAGGCAAACATGAGAGAGATGGCAACTAATCTAAGTATAGGCTTTCGTTTTCGGGGGCACCAGTGCATATGGCACCGCTCCACTGCCATAACTTCCAGCCAGAGAGGACTATTCTTTGGCATCAGAAAAAGCACCCCTTACAAGTTCGCCAAGGTCCATGCCAGACTGGCTGTGAGTATTGCTGCCAGCCGCAACCGTTCCCACTCAATCTTATCTACATCATCCCCTGTCCCGTGGTAATCCGCATGCAGCCCCCCAAAGTAGAATACCGCTGGCACCCCATGCTTGGCAAAAGCGTAATGATCACTGCGATAGAAGAGCCGTAGGGGATCTTTCGGATCATCATACCTGTAATCCAAATGCCATCCACAGCATAGGTTATTGACGGCTTCTTGGAGTTGGTATAGGCGAGGCGTTGCTCGGGTGCTGCCGATGGAGTAGAGGTAAAGTTCGCCTGGGATGTGCAGGGTATCAGTGCGCCCCAACATGTCCGTATTCACTACCGCTACGATGGAGTCTAATCGTACGAGCGAATCTTGCACAAAACGCATAGCTCCCAGTAAGCCTTTTTCCTCGGCAGCGGTGTGGAAAAAAACTATGGTACGCTTGGGGGGCGGAAGTAGGCTTATCAGACGCGCTGCTTCTAAAAGTACTGCTGTGCCAGAAGCGTTATCATCGGCGCCATTATAGACTTTACCGTCGCTGGTGGTGCCAATATGATCGTAATGCGCCGAGAGAATCACATACTCTTCTGGCGCTACCATGCCTCGACGACATGCCAGGACGTTCCATGCGTAAGGGGTATCTAAGGGCAGTGGGGGGGAAGATGAGCGCTTTTTGGCAGGGGGCATCGCCCGGCGCTTCGGCACTAACGCAAAGGCATGCACATACCCCTGTGGCAAAAAAGGCTCATTTCCATAGCGGCGATGTTGAGCAATAATATAGGCTGCAGCCACTTTTTCATAAGGGGTACCGGCTTCTCGCCCTTGTAGTGCATCATGAGCGAGAAACTCCACATGTGCTCGCAAGTCCGACAGGGATACCAACTGCTGGATGCGGTGTATTGTTGCGGTGTCCAGAACTGCTTCGGGTAGGCGGTCTATAAGGAGGGTCTGTACCCATAATAGCAAAAACTGGGCGCCGAGGCTCATAAACCGGAAGGATTGAGCTGTTGAAGACGGCGTTCGTGCCTTCCTCCTTCAAACTCCGTGTGGAGAAATGCTTCTACGGCTTGCTCAGCTTCCTCAGGGGTGAGGAAACGCCCCGGCAAGCAGAGTACATTGGCATTATTGTGGGCGCGGGCAAGTCGCGCAATCTCAGAGTTCCATGCCAGTGCCGCCCGCAAATGAGGATAGCGGTTAGCGGTCATACAGACGCCATTGCCAGAGCCGCAGATGAGAATAGCCCGCTCCTCAGGTGGAAACTCCTTTGCTAAGGCATGTACCCATATAGGGTAATCCGTGCTCTCCTCGGAATGCGTTCCGATATCTATCACCTCATAGCCCTGAGCAGTCAAGTAGCCTTTGAGATGGGCTTTGAGAGCAAAGCCTGCGTGATCACTTGCCATCCAGATGCGCACGGTCAAATATGGGATTTTTTTCTCGCCTATGCGCATGTAAAAAGGGCTACTGCGCTTTTATTTTTTGGGTATAACGGCGCTGTGCCGTGGTATCCAGGCAGCGCATTTATTTTTGAGATGAGGCGGCAGCGCCTATCCCCTTATACCAAAGTGGTGCATTACTTTGACTTTTGAGGGGGCGCGGCAGCGCCTTCGGCGCTGCCGCGCCCCACATAGCCTACTCTCTGCCATCACTTTATTATTTCCCTCCCAGGCTGCACAATAGAAAAGCAAATGGGAGGCTTCGGTATTAGAACCCACCTAACGGGCAAAAAAGTTCTCATCTTTGCCTGTATGATTGACCCCATTTTCCACTGGATAGAGGCGGAGCGCCGTCGTCAGGAAGAAGGACTTGAACTCATCGCTTCGGAAAACTATGCCAGCGTTGCTGTTCTTCGGGCGCTCGGCTCCGTCCTCAATAACAAGTATGCCGAGGGATTGCCCGGCCGCCGGTATTATGGCGGCTGCGAATATGTAGATGAGGTGGAGCGGCTGGCTCAAGAGCGCCTCAAGCTGCTTTTCGGCGCCGAATGGGTCAACGTCCAGCCCCACTCGGGCGCTCAGGCGAATGCCGCCGTGCTCCTTGCCCTGCTCAAGCCGGGAGAAAAGCTTCTTAGCTTTGAACTGGCACATGGTGGGCACTTGACCCATGGCAGCCCGCTCAACTCCTCTGGCAAGCTGTATACCGTTGAGCATTATGGGGTGCGGGC
>CAZZMF010000160.1:0-3777 GCA_964655255.1 uncultured Sphingobacteriaceae bacterium | reverse complement strand
TGTAGGTAGGGGGGCAGGGGCGGCTCCCCAAAAGCTTCCAAAATATCCAGTGCGTGGGCAGTAGCTGGAGTCCATTCTGCTTTGAAAAGCCCTTGCCGTTCATCTGCTTCGCCGAGCCAGCGCAGGTGTAGGGTGAAGGTGTCATTTGCCCAGTGCATTTCGCCGCCGCGTCGCCAGAAGCGCCCCGGACGAAAAAGCCCCTTCCATACTTGCGGTGAGCCAGCATACCAACTTCCTTCCACTATCTCCGTCAAAAGCACTTCATGACGCTGCTGCTTGAGGCGGGCGGGAACTACTTTGGAGTCGTTATAAAAGATGCGCGTTTGCGGCGGCAGATGCTCAGCTAAGTGGAGAAAGATCGTCTCCGTTATCTCCCCGGCTTTATACACCAGCAGGCGGGCTTGGTGGCGCGGCGTGATGGGATATTGGGCTATTTTGTCCTCAGGCAGATGGTAGGACCACAGCACGCGCCAAAGTTAGCGCAGTACTTTTGCGCATGCCTTTCTGGCACGCCCTCATAGCCGAGTGGGAGAAAAGCTGGCAACTGGCAGGTATCACACCGCTTCCACGGATTACGCTCACGCCCCCGGGCCAGCGGGGCACTTTGACGCTCAATATCTTTCCGCTATTGAAAGCCTTTCGGGGAGATGCGCAAAAAGCTGCCGAAGCGGTCCTCCAACCCCTTACAGGCATAGCGACCGCAGAAGTCATCAAGGGCTTCGTCAATATCACTTTTACGCCGGATTTTTGGCGGGCATTTCTTAGCGCTGTACAATCAGCGCCCCAGGCAGGCTATACCCATCTGAGCTTTGGGCAGGGGCAGCGCCTCATGATAGAATACCCTTCCCCGAATACCAATAAGCCCTTGCATTTGGGACATTTGCGCAACCTCTGCATCGGCGAGTCCGTCTCGCGCCTCTGGGAGCGAGGGGGCGCCACCGTCGTGCGCGCTAATCTCGTCAACGACCGGGGCATTCATATCAGCAAGTCTATGCTGGGGTGGAAAAAGTTTTTTGCGCCTGCCACGCCCCAGACCACTGGCAAAAAAGGCGACCATTTCGTCGGTGACTGCTATGTAGCTTTTGAGAAGGCTTACAAGGCCGAAGTAGATGCCCTTATCGCCCAAGGCATGCCAGAAGAAGAAGCCCTTGTGAAAGCTCCCCTTTTCCAAGAAGCCCAAGCCCTTCTGCAAGCTTGGGAAGCGGGCGACCCTGAGACCCTTGCCCTCTGGCGAGAGATGAATGGATGGGTCTACGAGGGATTTGAAGCCACCTTCCAACGCCTGGGCGTGCGCTTTGACCGCACTTATTATGAGTCAGAGACTTATCTACTGGGCAAAAAAATCGTAGAAGCGGGCCTTGCTGAAGGTATCTTCTACCGCGAGGCAGACGGCTCCGTGTGGGCAGACCTTACCGATGAAGGGCTCGG
Source organism: uncultured Sphingobacteriaceae bacterium (assembly GCA_964655255.1). GTDB lineage: Bacteria > Bacteroidota > Bacteroidia > SpSt-205 > SpSt-205 > SpSt-205. Next base: position 2,349 of record CAZZMF010000160.1, on the reverse strand, counting down.
CAAAAAAATCCTCCTGCGGCGCGATGGCACTTCCGTGTATATCACTCAGGACCTGGGCCTGCCGACCTGAAGTTCCAAGAGTACCCCGACCTCACTTATAGCGTGTATGTGATAGGGAATGAGCAGGATCACCACATGCGCCTCCTCGTGGCGCTGCTAAAGCGACTAAAGCGTCCATGGGCGGATAAAGCGTATCACCTTTCTTATGGGATGGTGGAGCTGCCCACTGGTCGGATGAAAACCCGCGAGGGGACCGTCGTGGATGCAGACGATCTGCTGGATGAAATGCATGCCCGCGCTTATGAACTTACAGATGATGCTATGCCAGAGGCAGAACGCCACGCTATCGCTGAAGCGGTAGGACAGGGCGCACTGCGGTTTTACCTGCTGCGTACCGACCCGAAGAAAAATATTGTCTTTGACCCGGCGGAGTCCATAGACCTCAAAGGCTTCACAGGACCGTTTCTGCAATACGGCTATGTACGGGCTAAGCGGCTACTGGAAAAAGCTTCTGCGGCAGGGCTCTCGCCACTGAATCCCCCCATGCCTGAAACATTAGCTTCTGCGGAGGAAGCGCTCTTGCAGCAGCTTTTTGCGCTGCCACACTTTATAGAAGCATCGGCAAAGGCGTTTGACCCGGCACTCCTTGCGCACTACGGCTATGAACTCACCCGCCGCTTCAACGAGTTTTATCAGACGCTGCCGGTGCTTGGTGCAGCGGAGCCAGCGCGCAGTTTTCGCTTATCCCTTGCTGCTGCTTACAAGGTAGCTATCCATGCCGTCATGGAAGCCTTAGCGATGCCCATACCCGAACGAATGTAAGTCGCACAAAAACCCCGGTTTGGGAAGGTAATATCCACGCCCCCATTTGCTTTTCTATCATGCAGTCTTGCGCGAAAGAATGAAATGCTGGCAGAGAGCAGACTACAAGGAACAAAGTAATGGGGCGCGTTGTTTCATCTTTCCATGCTCACTTAGGATATGTGCGAAAATATGCAAACCTTTGCATGTATCCAAATCCGCACCGAAAATGCGTAGATGGATACTCATGTTAATGGGGGCGTTGATCTGGGGGATGGGGTGCAGTACTCGTCCCTTCGCTAAAAAGCGCCGTAAAATCCACACGCCCTGTCCCTGCAACTCATATAAGAGAGAAACCGTATCTTTGCTGTATGCGCAAAACTCGTGTAACAGCCCTCGTGGCGCTTATGGTTATCACGGCGACCCTTCTGTTAGAGGCATGTGCATCGGGACGCGCAGGTAGCCGTTCTGTGTGGCTTCGCAGTGGTGCATGTCCAGCCACACGTGTGGATAATCACGTGTATTGAGATTGGGAGCGGAAGCATAACTTCGTAGCGGCTTTTTTTATCCGTGCCGCTACGCTCTGCAGTCCAATCTAAGGTCAAAGTATCATGTATCATTACACTCGGCTTGCTTAGTTGCTTAGAGGCTCAGCCGAGTGACACGAGCCGAACGCGTTTTAGGGAGTCGCCGGCGGATGCTACAAGTCGCCAGACTCCCTTGCCGCCTTGGCTTCTTCCACCGCCTAGCAGTTACGAGGTCATTTACGAGCTTACTCCGGATGGCAAAGGCTACTGGGTATACGAGCGGATTGGGGGTAGGAATATTCGCCCGCCCTCCTACATCACAAGAGAGGAATACGAGCGGCTACAGACACAGCGTTTCACCCGTCAGTATTTAGATCGGCGTAGCCGTGAAGCTCAACTCAGTGGCGGCCCCAGACGCTCCAACCTCCCCCAGACCAGCCAATCTCTGTCTGCCTTAGTGCCCCCCATCAACGTCAATAGCGAGCTTTTCAAAGACATTTTCGGGAGCGGGCGCGTAGATATTCGCCCCAATATCAACGTGCTTTTAGACCTCTCCCTACGCAGCAACCGCATGCGCAACCCCGCCTTGACTATCCGCCAGCAGCGCAATACAAACCTCGCCTTCAACCAACAGATCCAACTGAATGTCGTCGGCAATATTGGCGAGAAACTCAAGATGCGCCTCAACTGGGACACGCAGACGAGCTTCTCTTTTGAAAATCAGTTCAAAATAGAGTATCAGGGCTACGAAGACGATATCATCAAAAGCATAGAGGCTGGGAATGTGGGGCTACCGTTGGGGGGGACGCTGATTACGGGAGGGCAAAACCTCTGGGGCATCAAGACACGCATGCAGTTTGGCTCGGTATTTGTAACGGCGCTGGCGTCTCAGCAGCGTAGCAAAAGCCAAGAAATCGTCGTCAAAGCCGGCGGACAACGCCAAGAGCGCATCAAAAAAGCCAGCGACTACGACTTCAATCGCCCCTTTTTCCTCAATCACTTCTTCCGTTCTATTTATGAG
>CAZZMF010000159.1:0-3778 GCA_964655255.1 uncultured Sphingobacteriaceae bacterium | reverse complement strand
CGGAATCTCTACCCATCGCCATAGAGACATGCTCGCCACTCAGTGATGTGGATTAGCTACAACTCCCTAATCAGTTCAGTAAATATCTGTGTGAGCTTAGGCTCGGAGGCGTTAGCGACACTGATAATCTCTTCCAGGGAGACGGGTTTGAGATTGTCGGGGTCGCCTATGTCGGTGACGATAGACATGGCAAAGACGCGCATACCCATGTGATTAGCGACGATGCACTCGGGAACGGTGGACATCCCGACGACATCTCCTCCTATGATGCGCAGGAAGCGATATTCGGCTCGGGTCTCCAAGTTGGGGCCTGGGACAGCGACATAGACCCCTTCACGAACGGGAATGCCCAAGCGGGCGGCGATCGCCTTAGCGCGGGCGATAAGGTCGGGGTGATAAGGGGCGCTCATATCGGGGAAGCGAGGACCCAGTTGGTCTAAGTTGATCCCACGCAGAGGATTTTCGGGAAGGAGATTGATGTGGTCGGTAATGATCATCAGGTCGCCGAGCCGGAAAGAAAGATTCAAAGCCCCGGCGGCGTTAGACAGGAGGAGGGTATGAGCGCCCAGGAGCTTCATGATGCGGATGGGGTAGGTGATTTGATACATCGTGTAGCCCTCGTAGTAATGAAAGCGTCCTTGCATAGCGACGACCCGTTTGCCGCCCAGCTTCCCAAAAATCAAGCGTCCGAAGTGGCTCTCCACTGTACTGATGGGAAAGTGTGGGATGAAGTTATATGCCAGTTGGTGCTCCTTTTCTATGGCGTCGGCGAGGCGCCCCAGCCCTGTGCCTAAAACGATACCGATTTCCACTTCCCCTTGGAAGTAGCGGCGAATGTATGCCAGCGTCTCCCGAAAGTGATTATATGCTTCTGGTGTGGTCATATCGATGTGAGGTTTCCGAAAAAGTGGCGTAGCAACGACTCTGCCTCTTCGGGCTTTTCGGGCTTCATCGTGATCTGCACGGCATACAAAGGTAGTCTCTCCAGCAAATGAAGTAAGCCTGACCCCTGCAAGCGCACGAGGTCTTTTTCTGTCGTGAGGAGAAGAAGGTCTGGTATGCCCATCACTTTCTCATAGCGGCGAAAAACGCGCCGCAACCTGAGCAACTCCTCCTCGGTGTACAGGTGATGGTCGGCAAAATCCCTTTGCCACACGACATATACGCCTAACTGTCGTAGGGTAGAGTAGAAGCTCTCAGGATAAGCAATCCCACAAAAGGCGATGGCGCTTTTGTAGCGAATGGTTTCCAAAGGTAAAGGCTCAAAGGCTTCAAAAGCAGGACGCAATCCTACGGCTGTATAACCAAAGCTCAAAGTAGGGGCAGCGAAGCGGATTTTTTGACGCGCCTTTTCAGCAGTTTTTTTATTGAGGATAATCAAATGGGCACGGCGATGGGCGCGCAGGGGCTCCCGCAAGCGCCCCAGCGGAAAAAGCCAGTCTTTCCATATCGGTCTCTGGACATCTATAATCAAAATATCCAAGTCGCGATGAATGCGCCTATGCTGGTAGGCATCATCTAATATGATTACTTGTAGATGAGGGTAGCGCTGGAGGAGCGCCTGCCCCCCGGCAACCCGGTCTTCGGCAACTGCTACAGGAATCTGCGGGAAGCGCGCTTTGACTAAACAAGGCTCATCCCCAAAGATATAAGCTGCTTGGGGAGCGTTGAGGATGACTTCGGCGAATCCTCTACTCTTGCGCCCGTAGCCGCGACTGAGATAGGCGACAGCTACGCCTCGGGTAGAGAGCCATTCCATGAGATACAGGGCAAAAGGCGTTTTCCCACTGCCGCCGAGAGTCAGATTACCTATGCTTACAACCGTGCAGGGAAGACGATGAACCCGTAGCCAACGCTTATCATAGAGCCAGTTCCGTAGGGAAATACCCAGTCCATATATCAGGGCTACTGGTAGAGCTATCAGCACATAGAGGGGTTTTCCCACAAGTTTCAGGAACCGGCGCACGCGCTGCATGCAGCAAAGTAGATAGTTTTGCTGTGTGATAAGGTATGACTGGACTTACGACGAAGTCAAAGCGATTTATGAGCGTCCGCTTTTGAGCCTCATTATAGAAGCGGCGTCGGTACATCGGCAGTATCACAAGCCAGGGCAGGTGCAAGCTTGTACGCTGCTTTCTATCAAGACGGGAGGATGTCCGGAAGATTGTGCGTATTGTGCGCAGTCTGTCCGTTATCAAACTGGCGTGCAGGTACATAGGCTTCTGGATACGGCGGTCGTGGTAGAAGCTGCTCGTCAGGCGAAAGCCGCTGGGGCGACGCGCTTCTGCATGGGCGCGGCGTGGCGAGAGGTACGGAATAATAGAGACTTTGACCGAGTCTTGGAAATGATCCGAGAAGTGCGCGCGCTGGGACTGGAAGTCTGCGCGACCTTAGGGATGCTTACGCCCGAACAAGCTATCGCCCTCAAAGAAGCCGGGCTTACCGCATACAATCACAACCTGGATACATCAGAGGCATATTATAGCCAGATCATCACCACCCGCACTTATGAAGATCGCCTACGGACGCTTGCCGCTGCGCGGGCAGCAGGACTCACACTGTGCAGCGGAGGCATCTTAGGCTTAGGCGAATCCGAAGAAGATCGCATCGCTCTCCTCCATACTTTGGCGACGATGCAGCCTCATCCCGAGTCGGTACCTATCAACGCTATTGTTCCCATAAAGGGCACGCCTTTGGAAAATGCAACGCCCCCCTCCGTATGGGAAATGGTGCGGGCTATTGCAACGGCACGCATTCTAATGCCCAAGAGCATGATCAGGCTCGCTGCTGGACGCGAGCGCTTATCCCCTACCGAACAAGCGCTTTGCTTCGTCGCTGGCGCTAACTCTATCTTCTTGGGGGAGAAGCTCCTCACGACCCCGAACGCCCCCCTCACCGAAGACGAAAAGCTCTTCGCTACCCTCGGCATAGAGCCAATGCCTGCCTTTGCGGATGCTTCACACTGCTAAGGTAAACTTGCAGTGGTGCGGCGCATAGCGTTTTTTCTCTTTTTCCCTTTGCTGACTTTCGCCCAAATCCTCCCTAACTTGGGGGGACAACGGGTAGGGATTTCTGCTTTGACTTTTCTGCGGATAGACCCATCGCCTCGTTCTGTAGGGATGGCGGGGGCTGCCGTTGCCCTCAAAGGCGATCCCTTTGCGGCGTACTGGAATGCCGGTGCGCTGACCCATACACTATATTTCACTATGGGGGCCTCACATACTTTTTGGATAGCAGGGCTGGACTATTCCTATGTCGCTTTTGCTGCACCTTGGCGCAATTCACATCGCTTAGGGATGCAAGCGCAGTTTTTGTCCAGCGGTCCGATAGAGCGCCGCACGGAGTTTCAATCTACTGGCACGGGTGAGTATTTCACCGCTACTTACTGGGCAGCGGGACCTGTATATGCGTATGAGTTTAGTGACCGCTTTTCGGCAGGCGGCAGCTTCAAGCTTGTGCGGGAACAGTTAGACTTTTTTCAAGCCACGACTTGGCTGGTAGATGTGGGCTTTCTGTATCAGACTGATGTGCGGGACTTTCGCTTCGGCGTGGCTGTCCATAACTTCGGTCCAAACTCGCGCCTGCGCGTGCGCCGCAGCAAAAAAGACCAAGCCCCCGAAGTCTCTATCGGTTCATACCCAGCGCCGACGCTCTTTGCTTTGGGCGCAGCGATAAAAGCTTTTGAGAGCGGTTCGCACCGCATCGATGCTGCCCTCCAGCTCAACCACCCCAACGACAACGCTGAAAACTTGCGCTATGGTCTGGAATACTCGTATGC
>CAZZMF010000158.1:0-3812 GCA_964655255.1 uncultured Sphingobacteriaceae bacterium | reverse complement strand
TGGTATAATCTTTCGCTATGCCGAAGGCGCTATGTGCGCCTCTGCCCAGGAGCGGAGCTGCTCGTCGGGAATCTGCGCTATTACTTCGGCGAGAAAGGCTCTATACAGCATCTGGCGCGCCGTAGCTTCGGATATGCCACGCGCTTGTAGGTAGAAGAGTATATCCCCTTGCAGGAAGCCTGTCGTGACGCCATGCGTACAGCGCACATCATCCGCGAAAATCTCTAACTGCGGACGACTATAAGCCACCGCCGAAGGAGCTGTCAATAGTGCCCTGTGCGACTGGTAGGCGTTGGTCTTTTGAGCGACTCTATCTACATATATGCGCCCTTGGAAGGCGCTGCGTCCGCCAGCTTCTACGAGAGATTTGAAGAGCTGGTTACTCTCGGTATGCGGCGCAGCGTGCTCTACCCGAACCGCTGTATCTACAACGCCGCCTTGTGGAATATGGGCTGCCCCGTGTAGATGGGTGATCGCTTCTGTGCCAGCGAGCCGAACTCGCAGTTCGTGGCGATACCAGCCTGCACCCGTAGAGAGTGTATAGGTCTCCAGCGCGCCATGGCGCTCCACATGTGCAGTGAGGATGAGGTAATGATACCCCATCGCTGCTGCTGCAGAATGATAGAGGCGAAGTCTCGCTCCTTCGGGAATATGGAGGTGCAGGCGCAGCAGCGTGAAGCCATTCCCTGCTGTCGTAAGCCAAATGTCCGCGTGGCTATGGGGAGAGAGCGTCGCCGTGATGAGCTGCGCTGAGAGTCCTTCTGAGGTTTGTAAGGCGAGCCCCATGCGTGCGCCCTCTGGCAGTTGATAATGCCGACGGACGGGGGCAGCGTTGAGGAGCGCTTCCCATGGCGAGAGCGGACGGGGTAGCAGGTCAAATGGAAAAGCCCCCTGCGAATCTATCATCGTGAAGCCCCCCTCCGGCTCCACCGGGAAAGTCATCTCCTGCGCTGGCACATAGCTCCACCGCTGCCGCAAGGGATCCATCGGGGTATATTTCCAGTCTTCTTTGAGCGCCTGTTCGGTGAAAAGGCGACTCAAATCGGCGCTTTCTACAGCCTGCCGTAGCGCAGGGGGAAGGCTATCCAGTACCGCTATATGGTGCAGCAGTTCCGTCAGGTGGGCTGCCCCAGCTTCCAGAGAGAGTTTTTCTTGTACGGTCGCCTCCATCTCAAGCGGGATTAAGCAGGGGTTCGTAGCCTTTTTCCTCCAGCTCTAAAGCCAACTCTGGACCACCTGAACGCACGATGCGCCCATCCGCAAGGATATGTACCACATCCGGACGGATATGCTGCAGGATGCGGTGATAATGCGTGATGATGATGAAAGCGCGTTCAGGCGTGCGCAGGGCATTCACGGCGTCGGCGACGATCTTCAAGGCGTCTATGTCCAGCCCGGAGTCCGTTTCATCCATGATGACGAGCTTCGGGTCTAAAACCGCCATTTGAAAAATCTCTGCCCTTTTGCGCTCACCGCCGGAGAAGCCTTCATTCACCGACCGGGTCAAAAACGAAGGGTCCAGTTTGAGCAGCGCGGCTTTTTCCCGCAGCAGTGCCATAAGCTCAGCGGTATCCAGGGGCTCCTGCCCTTTTGCGGCGCGGTGGGCATTCAGGGCTGCCCGCAGAAACTGCACCATACTTACGCCGGGGATCTCCACAGGATATTGAAATGCCAAGAAAATCCCGGCGTGGCTGCGCTCCTCAGGCGCCATCTCTAAGAGATTTTGCCCTTCATAGAGCACTTCGCCTTGGGTGACTTCATAGCCCTCTCGACCGGCGAGGATAGCGGCAAGGGTACTTTTTCCGGCGCCGTTAGGTCCCATGATGGCATGGACTTCGCCGGGGCGCACTGTAAGCGATAAGCCCTTCAGAATCGGGCGCCCCTCTACAGAGGCGTGGAGGTCGTGTATCGTCAGCATAGTGGGTACAAAGGTTTGCTTTCCGTACGATTCACCAGTTATAACAAAATAAAAGGGGCGGGTACGAATGTACCCGCCTCCGCATAAGTGGGATTGCAAGCTCAGCGGACTACATTCACTATGAAGCCGCTTCGTCCATACGGCGTCCGAGCGATGAGCAGATAGCTGCCCGGTGCCACAGTGCCCAGATCCAGCGACACCATACCTTCCCCTGCGGGTACAGGGCGCTCCCATGTATGGATCAGTTGCCCATTCGTGGAGAGGAGCTCAAAGCGAGCCACCGCAGCCCGAGGCGTATTAAGCTTCATGTTGATGCACTCCACGGCGGGGTTAGGGTACGGTAGGCTGAAGCCCTGATTACCGCTGCGCACGATGCTGGCGGTCTGGCAGTTTGCCTGAGTGACCCCACCACTGCTCCCCGGCGCTTCATAGATGATAGGGAAAAGCAGGAAGTTCAGCGCATAGCCACGACCAGCAAAGAGGAAGTACTGCGGATACCACTCATCCTTAGAGAGCCAGCTGGAGGCGCTCTGCTTATAAGCGGGGGTTAGCACATGATTCCGACCCACTATCATCGTATCCGAGGTCCAGCAGGGATGTGTCCCATCCCCATATGCGGGACCTATGAGATGGAAGAGCGTGTCCTGAATGGCATCCAGGTTAGGATCATAGAGCTCAAACTTTGCTGTCAAGAAGAAGGAGCGCGGGCGATCTACCTCCACCGGCGCCGGGAAGTACGCGTGATCCATCCGCTCTAAACGGCTCACAACCTGCACAACGCACTGACCAAGGTTACGATTCCAGCCTATGCGGACCTGAGACACCGGCTTACTGACCCAGGTGATAGTATCGCCGGGATAGGTCATCACCCGTACGTCATTTACATCAACTTCAAAAGGAAATTGCAGGGTGTCCCGCAGCTCGTAGTAGAATGTATATACCCCATCTCCATCATCGACAACAGGTGCGTTTGTCGTACTGGCATCGCAGTCGGGATTAGAGCGGGTCTTCCATTTATTGAGAATCTGAGTAGCAGCACCCTTGATATAGATGGAGTTGCCTGAGCCAGCGAGCGCACAGGGGTCTATGTCATACCGCTCGGCAATCCCACCACCCGTGTAAAAGAGTGTGTCAGGCGACATGTTAGAGGGAGGGAAGAGATAGTTACTGAAGAAGGGAGTTGTATCTCTACTCAATATCACCCATGCCCCTGCTGCATATAAAGAGTCAAAGAAGCTATGATTGCAGTCTGAGCTGATAGCCGGGTCTATATCTGAGCCGGCATTATTAGCGAGAAGGGTATCCCCGGCGAAGTTAGGCTGCGTAGAGGGTACATTCGGCACGGTGTCGGCGTCCTGGCTGGGCTTGAGCCATGTGAGAGGCGGGAGATTGCTTGTGCGCAGATACGGGGAGGGACGGATAGAGACCCCTTCATCTACACGCACCCAGCGTGCGCCTTGAAAGAGAGCCTCAATCTCTGGCATGCGCTTCTTGATGGGACGCACCTGCTGCTGCGCCCAGCTCACCGCAAGCAAGCCCGCGGCGATGACGAGTTTGTACTGTAGCGTTCTCATATCTGTACAAAGGTATGAAAAACCTTCAGATACAAATCAAGCCCCATACCCTCTCAGAGGAGAGCAAGACGCAATCATCTGCGAGAGAGGGATTTATGGCATAAAATCGTACTGAGTTTAGTATTGTACCTTCGCTCCATGAGTGCGCCTGTGCTGGTCAATCGCAAAGCGCTACATGACTATGAGATTTTAGAGCGCTATACGGCGGGGCTTGTTTTGACGGGTCCTGAGGTCAAATCCCTGCGAGCAGGAGGCGGGCAACTCCAAGATGCCTTCTGCGCCTTCAAGGATGGCGAGCTTTTTCTTCTGAATATGTACAT
>CAZZMF010000157.1:0-3840 GCA_964655255.1 uncultured Sphingobacteriaceae bacterium | reverse complement strand
GTTAGATACCTTGGGTGGATCCCCCTTTTATGCTTTGCGTTCGGGAGCGACTTTGCAGGTAGCTTGGCGCCATCGCACATGGTCGCCACACGACATGTACCTGCTCTGGGAGCGTCTGCGCGCCCTCTACCGCGCTGAAGGCAGTCTCGCAGGATTTTTTTGGCGGCGCCGAACAAACTGGATAGAAGCCATAGCTGAGTTTCAAGCACGCGTTGGAGCGCCGCCCCTGCATCGGCATATCGGAAGCTTGCGACGCGGCAGCGCTTCTAAACGGCTCTTGCTCTGGCTGCGTTGGATGATTCGCCGAGACTGCATAGACCCCGGTCCCTGGGAAGGTTTCTCGCCGACCTTGCTATATGTGCCCATAGACGTGCACGTGCTGGCTTGGGCACGCCGACATGCGCTTTTGTCCGTGCACACCCCCTCTTGGCAAAGCGTAGTGCGCTTGACAGAGATTTTTCGGAAGCTATCGCCTGATGATCCCCTGCGGTATGACTTTGCTATCGTAACGGCGGGAAGTCAGGCTACCTTTGCGGTGTGAGGCGGCGCCGCGTTATTCTACTGGGGGCAGGACTGCTCATCGGGGGGCTGGTATTGGGCGCCTACATAAAGCGGGAAACTTGCCTGCGGTGGGTAGGTGAAAAGTTTCTCCCGAAGCGTATCGCACCAGCGCCGCCATGGGATGCGATCATCGTGCTCAGCGGAAGACCCTTTGAGCGAAGTCTGCGCGCTGCTGACCTGTATCATCAATCGCCCGCACCCATCATCGCCCTTGGCGGCGCCCATAATGACGACTTGCTGGCGTTGGGGTATTATCCTTCTCAGGAGTGTGCCTTTACCGCCTCTGCCCTGCGAAGTCTTTGTGTGCCCGACAGCATGATCCACACCGAATGTGTAGCAACCAGCACCTACGAGGAAGTTTTACACATTAGAGCGCTTATCACCCAACGACGGTGGCGGCGTATAGTGATTGTGTCTTCGCCTTTTCATGGGCGGCGCATAGAACGGCTCATGGAAAAGTGGGTAGGCAACACCACCCAGTGGGGAGTAGCTACAGCACGCCCTCTCCAGTATCAACCTGAGTGGTGGTGGACCTCCGAAGCAGGGCTACTAACAGTATTTGAGGAAGGTGTGAAAACGCTGTACTACGCCTGGAAGGGGTATCTCTAAACGAAAAACCCACTTGATAGCGGGGGAAAAGCAAGAGGCGTCCGAGAGACGAATCCCTCTCCATAGGTGGCCCCGATGAAGTGCCCCATTTCTCGAGCTCGCGCCTCCAAATGGGGAAAAAAGTCCGCCCGCGTCAAATAAGTCGGCGGCTCTTTATCCCCTTCCTGATAAAAAAACTGGCTCTGGTAAGCGCGCACCAGTTGGAGCTTGCCCTCCCAGTATGGGCTAATATCTACTACTATAGTCGGCATCATCCAGCGGTCCTGTATAGCGAAGAGGAGGTGTGGCGGACGATAAGCTGGATAAGCTGTGTGTATGCGTCGCAGCCCCGCCAAAAAAGCCGCCCGCTCTACCAGACGCGCCGCCCGACCATGGTCAGGGTGCCTATCTCGCAGGGCATTCGTTATCAGCAAAGTCGGACGAAACGCCCGAATGATATTGATCACTTCAAGTAAGGCATCCCTTGTCTCGGTGAAAAAGCCATCTTCCCACCCTAAACATAGGCGTGCCAGCGGTCGCAGGAGGCGATTAGCGCGCTGGGTCTCCATATAGCGCGTGGCAGGCGTCCCTCGGCTTCCTAACTGTCCCGCTGTCAGATCCACCAGTACCAAGTGCGCGCCTTCAGCTCGCCAACGAAGGAGCGCCCCCCCACAACTCAACTCCGCATCATCCGGATGCGCCATTATCGTCATGACGACCATGCCCAGCAAAGCTACTCGTAGATTTGCGCAGTGCGTCCAGTGGTAGGCTTAATGGGCTTGCTCTTCGCCCAGGGCTATTACATGGCGAAAGTAGGGCAGGGCTTCCTCGGTCGTCATACGCAAAATGAAATACCCACCTGCGCAGCACGGCGATCGGATGGATTTACTGTAATAGGCGGTTATACCACCTCTGCTGAAACTACCCTTCCTGATGGCTGGCTGCTTTGCCTTGCGCCAGATGGCGGTGAAGCCTGGTCGCTTACCCCCGGCGGCATGGGACCTGACCGCATTGAAAGCGTAGTGATAAAGGACTCCGTAGTCTTTTTCTGTGGCTACAGCGGTTCTGCGCTCTCGCATCCCGAAGACCTTCCGGTAGAACGGCGGGCGGATTTCTGGGCAGGCGCGGTGGAGCTATTCACAGGCAAGCTCCTCTGGCAAAGCCGCTGGGGCAGCCCCCATATAGACGCCGCGCTCACAGTCTGCCCTACCCCCTATCGCACCTTGCTAATAGGCGGGCTTACTTGGGCAGATACGCTGACAGGCATGCAGGGCGCCATATATGTGCTCAACGAACGCACCGGCGAGATCCTCAACCAGATCTTCTGGGGAAAAGCCCCCAGCCTCATACGCCAGATTCGTCCCACAGGAGAGGGACGCACTTTCGCTTGTATTGGGGAGCAGGAGTATCGTCCTTTTTTGGCGGAGATAGACTATTTGGGGCAAGTCTACTGGCGGACGGTATTTCAGTTTCATCGCTTTCCCTCGCAGTTGCATGCGCTATATGTGGCTCAGGATGGACGGATTTTTGTAGGGGGACGCTATGGGTACCAGTGGGGTATTAGCGCTTTTTCCCCAAAAGGTCAAATCATCTGGGAGAAAGTCTGGAGCAGCAGTCCTCTCACCGGCGCCATCCATGACATCAAGGAAGGTCCAGAAGGGGTTATTTATGCGCTGGGGTGGCAGCAAGGCGAAGCACTCATTTCGCCGGAGCAGCGCGGCGGTGAGGATATTTGGCTGGCAGCCCTTACCCGGGAAGGGCGCCTCCTCTGGGAACGCGGCTTTGGCGGACCGTATGATGAGCGAGGTGTTGCCCTCCTCACTGCACAAGATAGTCTCATCCTCATAGCTGCAAAAGAGAACCGCTTCACCGAAGCGCCTCGTCATGCCGATGCTTGGCAGGTCATCCTCAAAGCCATACCCTGCGACAAAGTACCCCTCCAACTGCGCAGTGATGTGCCTACCCTCCGAGAAAAGGCTGGACGCCCCATTCGCTTTTGGATAGATATCCCGCCTATGTACGTAGTGGAGAAAGTTATGTGGGATTTTGGCGATGGCACCACCGCCGAAGGCAACCCCGTGGAACATATCTTTGCTTCCCCCGGCACCTACTCTATCCAGGCGCAAGTCGCCTTGAAGTACGGGTGTCGGGATATTTATTTGCCGCCGATGGGGCTGCGCATCACCCGCCCTTAGAAAAAAGCCGCCGAGTAAGGTCCGGATGCAAATCTATCCGCGCCGAAATCAAATGCGAATAGAGCCCCTGCGAAAAGCCTGTAAAGTTTGCCAAGGCATAATCAATCCCAAAATGCCACAAGCGCACACCTATCCCCGCTGTGGGGTAGAAAGTCATGGAGCGCTTGCCATCCCAGTTTTGCATCCTTTGGAAGTTTGTCGCTCCTATGCGCAGGGCTACAAGGTCCCGATAACGGACTTCTGTGCCGATGCTCAGGTCTGCACTCACAGGGCGCCCGGAGAGAAGGGTATTCCGCTTACCGTCAGTGAAAAGCACCACATCCGCCGTAGGCACGAGAGAGACGATTTTTTCCCGCCAGACGTGGACAGCGGCACCGAGCCGCGCACTGGGGCGTGTCCATTCTATGGAGTTTTGGGGAATGACATTCCCTGTAAGTAGGAATGCTTCCTCAAAGGTCTCAGTATCGACAGTCCATGCGTTGAAGGTAGAAGTCGC
>CAZZMF010000156.1:0-3854 GCA_964655255.1 uncultured Sphingobacteriaceae bacterium | reverse complement strand
GCTCTCTCTATGCCGATGGGCACGGGAAAAACTACTTTTGCTCGCTTGTTGGCTCGGCAGATAGACCCGCAAGAGGGGCATATCACTTTTGGGGGCGTGCCTTTGACAGGGCTCAGTCGGGCTAATCTGCGTGAGTCTATTGCGTATGTGCCGCAGCAGCCAGTGCTTCTGAGCGGCTCCATCGTGGAGAATCTTCGTTTGGTGCGACCGGAAGCGACTTTTCGGGAGTTATGGCAGGCTCTGGAATGGGCAGGGCTGGCTGAAGAAGTGAATGCCCTTCCTCAGGGCATACGCACTGATATCGGGATATGGGGACAGCAAGTATCGGGAGGGCAGCGTCAGCGTCTGGCGTTGGCGATGGCTTTTCTTCGGCGCCCCAAAGCGCTGATTTTAGATGAAACCTTCGCGCCGCTTGACAGTGAGAAAGTCCGAGAGATCCTTTTCCAGATGCAGAAGCATTTTAGCGGGGCGACATGGCTACTTATCACGCATCGGCAGGAAGTGCGCCCTTTTGTGGAGGAATGGGTGACGGACTTTCATGCGCTCTCTCCGAGGGCAAGGGAAATCGGTGCCCGATGAAGCTCCAATCGCCCTTCTGGTAAAATGTGCAGTACCACGAAGCCGCGCTGCGTTAGCTCATCTGACAAGCGGTAGCGATGGCAGCGGTGGGGTTCGCCCTCGGCGCATAGGAGGGCTATGTGAAGATATTCAGTGATAAGCTTCTCCACCATGGGGACGAGCCGTTTGGGGTTAGGTTGCCATTCGTAGGCGATGCCGGCTTCATGGAGGGCTTTTTGGAGTAGGCTTTGGGAAAACTGCGGGACGTATTTCGAATAAGGCTGCTTGCGAATGTCTATGAGTACCTGTACTTCGTATCGCTTGAGCAGAGCCAGAAAGTCCGTCCAAGTGTGAGTGCTGTGCCCGATAGTGAAGAGTGTGCGGGCGTTGGCGCGGCGGAGGCGATCATGGAGGGCTTCGGCGATGCTGGTAGGATTGGGGATTTGCTGTACCAAAATGTAGTCGGTGTCCTCCATGTCGCACTGGTGGAGTATGGCGTAGAGATTATGGGCAGCTTCTTTGGGATCGCCGGTGGGACTGAGGATGTGGCGATGGGGAGCTTTGGGCATCTCGCCAGAAAAATACACTATGGAAGCGCGCGCTTCATCAGGTACCGTGCGCCAGCCATAGAGAAGGGGTTTTTTCGGTGAGTAATGACGGGGATATTGGCCTGGGGCGACCGCAGGAGAGCTTAGAGAGGAGGCGTGAGTTTTGGAGAAAAGTTTGCTGCCCAAGGCCTCTTCTATGACTTCGCGGGGGATGGCGCCCGGACGATATAAGATGAAGCGTCCATTTTCCTCGCCGATGATAGTTGATTCTATACCTACGGCGCAGGCTCCTCCATCCAAGATGTAAGGGATTTTTCCGTTGAAGTACGAGAGTACGTGGGTAGCGGTGGTGGGGCTGGTATGACCAAAGGGGTTAGCGCTTGGGGCGGCTAAGGGGAAGGGTAGCTTTTCCAGCACCATTTGGAAGAGGGGATGGGCAGGGGAGCGCAGAGCCACGCGCGGCAGCCCTGCTGTAACGATGTCAGGTATCCGTTCGCTTTTAGGCAGAAGGATCGTCAGTGGACCGGGCCAAAAAAGATGCATCAACCGCTCTGCCCACAAAGGGAGGGTAGCCACGAGCGCTTCTACCGCATCTACATGGGGAACATGGACAATCAGCGGGTCTGCTTTAGGGCGATTTTTGAGAGCAAAAATCTTTTCTACTGCAGCTGGGTCGGTGGCGTTAGCTGCCAGACCGTAGACAGTTTCGGTCGGGAGCGCCACCACAGCTCCATTTTTCAGCAGTTTCACGACGGCTTCCACATCTTTGCCTACGATGGTCTCCATAGGAAAGCAAAAGGTAGTAAATTTTCCACGCCGATGAAGCGATATACCGTTTTTGAGGCGCCTGCAAAGATAAGTACCCAAGGGCGGTGAGCATGAGACTGATATTCGTGCATGACTTGGCGGCAGGCGCCACAGGGCATGACGGGTGTTGGGGACTTTGGAGCAAAAACCGCTAAGGCATCTATTTCGGTCATCAGGGCTTGGCTGCCTACATAAAAGAGCACTGTTCTTTCGGCGCATAGCCCACTGGGGAAGGCGGCATTCTCTTGATTATTGCCTGTGAATATGCGTCCATCGGTGAGGCGCACTGCTGCCCCCACTGGAAACCCAGAGTATGGGGCGTAGGCGTGCGCGGCCGCTGCCTTCGCCGCTTTCAGGAGCCGCTTATCTTCCTCTTCAAGCTCCTCAGGCAAAAGCTCCTCGTACACTATCCTCAACTCATGCCGCATTAGTTCAAAATAAATCAATCTGCCTCAACCTTAGGTAGGGAGGCATTTTGTTGCATTCATTTTGGAGGCTTAGAGAGTGGCTGAACTATTCACTCAGTAGCTTTAGGGCAGCTCGAGCGGCGGCTTGCTCAGCTTCTTTCTTGCGAAGTCCGGTGCCGGTGCTGATTTCCTTGCCATTCAGGCGCAGGCGCACGAGGAATACTTCCCCGCGCTGCGTGCGACGCCGCTCCTGTACCACAAACTCCACTTGACCCATCTGCCGCTGCTGGACAAGCTCTAAAAGTTTGCCTTTGTAGTTGAACTCTGCTGTCTCTATCTGGCTCCAGTTGATGAAGGGAAATATCTTTTTGCGAATGAAACGATAAGCTGCGCGATAACCCAATTCCATGTATATTGCGCCGATGAGGGCTTCTACCATATCGGCGAGGTAGTCTGGGCGTTTAGGGAGGGCGGAGGGCGGCGTAAGGATGAGTTCAGGCAGCCTCAGGCGCTGGGCTATTTCTATAAGAAAGTCGGTATTGACGACCTTAGCGCGGAGTTCGGTCATCTCGCCCTCATCAAAATGCGGATAATGCCGAAAAATGTAGTCTGTAACTACGAGCTGCAGCACAGAATCGCCCAGAAACTCCAATCTTTCATACGAATGGAGGAGGTAGGCTTCTCTGGACTGGGAGGGGGCTGGTAGGGTGAAGGCTGCCCTATACCAGCTCAGGTCATGAGGCCATGTGCCGATGAGGGCTCGGTAGGTGCGATACCATCGGCTCTCTTTTCCAAAAAGCCGTTCCCACCACAGTCGCACGCTCATTCGGCATATCTCTTGAAGACGATGCAGGCGTTGTGTCCGCCAAACCCAAAACTATTGCTCAAGGCATACTCAATCTCCCGCTGCACTGGGGTATGGAAGGTATAGTTGAGATCGCACTCAGGGTCGTCAGTAAAGTGATTGATAGTAGGATGCACAATCTGATGATAGACAGAAAGAACGGTGGCTACAGCTTCTACGGCGCCGGCTGCCCCGAGCAGGTGTCCTATCATGGACTTAGTAGAACTGATATTTAGCTTGTAGGCGTGCTCGCCGAAGACGGCTTTGATAGCTTGGGTTTCGGAGAGGTCGCCTAAAGGGGTAGAGGTGCCATGGACGTTGATGTAGTCTATGGCATTGGGGGGGATGTTAGCGGAGGCGAGGGCGCGACGCATGACGAGCGCAGCGCCCTTAGAGCAAGGGGCGGTAATGTGATGGGCATCAGCGGAGAGCCCTACGCCGACCACTTCGGCATATATGCGGGCACCGCGGCGCCGGGCATGTTCCAGCTCTTCCAATACAAGGGCGCCAGCCCCTTCGCCGAGTACGAAGCCATCGCGGTCCTTATCAAAGGGACGGCTGGCGGTTTTGGGGTCGTCGTTGCGCTCAGAGAGGGCACGCATGGCGTTGAAGCCGCCGACCCCTGCCTCATTGATAGCGGCTTCGCTGCCTCCCACAATCATCACATCCGCTAACCCTTCTCGTATCAGC
>CAZZMF010000155.1:0-3862 GCA_964655255.1 uncultured Sphingobacteriaceae bacterium | reverse complement strand
GCAGATGCCAGCGGACGCTCCGGCGGCGCCTTCGCTGTGAGAGATAATAACGGTGCTTATCAATGGGTGTATGTCGCCGGCTACGAAGGAAATACCCAGAGAAAAATCTGGGGCGCAGGTTCTGTTTCCACTACTATTTATGACAAGGAGACCCGTAAGGCACATATACTCTTCTGCCCGGAAGCGCCTGAGGTGCTTTTCTGGGATCAGGGGCGCTTCGTACTCAGGGAGACGCGGCAGTGGGTACCCATAGATCCCCTTTTGAGCCAGCATATTGCGCCACCTTTCTCGGTATGGCTCCAGCCCTGGGGAGATGTGAGTGTGGTGGTGGACTCCATTTCAGCGGAAGGCTTTCTGGTGCGCTCCCTTGTGCCCCTCATAGCGCCGGTAGAGGTTTCTTTCTTCCTGCAGGCTCGCCGCAAAGGCTCCCCGGATAGCCCTTTCCATGAAGAGCGCCTGCCCGCCGTGGATCCTCACCGATTCATGACGCCTTTCCGTCCAGTTACCGTTTATCTTACTCCGGAAAAGCTTTACGATAACGAAAAATAATTCTGCCTATGCGATACATGCTGTATCTTCTGACTTTCGGGCTTGCGCAAAATGTGGGCATCGGCACTACGACGCCCTCTCATCGCCTTCATATCGCTGATATATCTGCCACCGATAAGGGACTTCTGCGCGTAGAAGAGCTATCCTCCACCCATGGGAGCATCGGAACTTTTTCCTCCACGGGCGTCCTGGGCCATATTCAAAAGACCGGGAATAGCACCGACCTTCTGAGAGGGAATCTGACTTTTGGAGTGGATGAGACCGACTGGCGGTTGGTAGGAAATGCCGGCACAGACCCGAATAGTAACTTTTTAGGCACTACCGACAATCAACCCCTCGTTTTCCGCACGAATAATACCGAACGGATGCGGGTGCTGACCAACTGGCGCATATGGATAGGGACGACCTCTGACCTCACGCCCGCTAATAATACGCTCAATATCCTCTCTGGCACAGGTGCCAGCGAACGCGCCTTAGCTGTACGCTCAGACACGATAGCCCTGTATGGGGAGGCAACAAATGATGTGGGTCCGGGTATCGCCGGCGTCTACGGGAGCACAGCCACAGGAGGGATTGGCTTTTTTGCCAGAGGGAATAATCTAACTGGATTTCCCACGAATGTCAATCCGGCGGGCTTTGTAGCTCAGGGCACTATTCGGGGCATCATGGGCGAGGCGCGTTCCTCTTCGCTCTCCCCTCGGATGGGCGGCTATTTCACTAACGATAATGCCACTACGTATGCCCGGGTAGCTGTCCGGGACGGCACAAATACTTACAAAATCCAGGGTACTGGTACGGTCAATACCGTCGTCCATGATGGTGCAGGGGGCATGCGTCTGCTTACAGTGCCGGAGGCGCCGGAGTTTCTTTTTCAAGACTTTGGCGAGAGTCGCTTACAGGGAGACCGGGCTTACATTCTCATAGAGCCGCGACTGCTGGAGCACATAGAGATGGAGAAGTTGCAGGTGTGGCTCACGCCCCTGGCTCCCTCGCCGGGGCTGTATGTAGAGCGCGATCCAGCAGGAAAGGGCTTCTATGTGCGGGAAAGGGCAGGCGGCAGGGGAGACATTCCCTTCATGTGGGCTTGGAGTGCGCCTGTGAAGGGCTGGAGACGCTTCCCCGAAGTATCGCCGCCGCCCCGCACTCAAACCTCTGCTCATCCATAGAGGGCTTCCTGCGCTGTATCTTTGCCGCATGACGGCATGGAAAAAGCCCTTCACCAACGGGCTAAGCTATATCTCCCTCCCAGACGCTGCCGCAGCGCTGAATATAGACCTGGCTAAGCTCCCCTACAGCCTGCGTATCCTTTTAGAAAATGCCCTGCGGCATCTGGATGACTTCAAGGTTACGGAAGCGCACCTGGAGCCTTTCCGCAAATGGAATGGCAAACCCAGCACAGACGATGAGATAGCCTTTATCCCGGCTCGGGTACTCATGCAGGATTTTACTGGGGTACCGGCGGTGGTGGATCTGGCGTCGTTGAGAGACGCCGTCGCCGCTAACGGTAAAGACCCCAAGCGCATCAATCCCCTTGTTCCCGTAGACCTCGTCATAGACCACTCGGTGCAGGTGGATTCTTTTGGGAATGCCTTTGCCCTCCAACGCAATATAGAACGGGAATATCAGCAAAACCGCGAGCGCTATCAGTTTCTCAAATGGGCGCAGCAGGCATTTGACAACTTCCGGATCGTGCCGCCGGGCATGGGAATCGTCCATCAAGTCAACTTGGAATATCTCGCTCAAGTGGTTGTAGAGCGGGACGGCTGGGCATTTCCGGATACGGCGGTGGGGACGGACTCTCATACCCCGATGGTGAATGGGATCGGTGTCATTGCCTGGGGCGTGGGGGGGATAGAAGCCGAAGCCGCCATGCTTGGGCAGCCGTTTTATTTCCCTTGTCCGGAGGTTATCGGGCTCAAACTGGAAGGGCGCCTGCGTCCGGGCGTCACAGCGACCGATCTCGTGCTCACCATTACCGAACTCCTGCGGAAAGTAGGCGTCGTAGATAAGTTCGTAGAGGTTTTTGGTCCGGGGCTGGACACGCTTACTGTTCCTGACCGGGCGACCATTTCCAACATGTCGCCGGAGTTTGGGTGCACGGTTACTTATTTCCCGATAGATGAGCAGACGCTGTCTTATCTGCGTCTTACGGGTCGGGACAAGGCGAAGGTGGAGCGGATTCGTCAGTATGCCCAGCAAAACCGGCTCTGGCGCGATCCTGCGGAGTCGCCGGTATATACGCAGATCATTACGCTGGACTTGGATACGGTAGAACCGTCGGTAGCGGGACCTCGTCGTCCGCAGGATAGGATTCCGCTCTCGCAGGTCAAGCCCGCCGTGCAAAAGACCTTAGAGAGCACCTATCAGAAAGTACCCCATCCTGTGGCGACCCAGCCGCTTACGCTGGTAAAGGAACATCTGCCATCTAATGGGTTTGCGCACCTCTCCACTGGCGATGCGGAATATGTCCTGCCAGATGCAGCGGTTGTTATCGCTGCTATCACGAGCTGCACGAATACTTCTAATCCTTCTGTGATGTTGGCGGCTGGACTGGTGGCTAAGCGGGCAGTCGCTGCGGGTTTGCGCCCGAAGCCTTGGGTCAAAACAACCCTCGCCCCCGGCTCCCGTGTCGTTACGAAGTATCTGGAAAAAGCTGGCTTGCTGCCGTATCTGGAAGCGCTGCGCTTCCATGTAGCAGGATATGGCTGTACGACCTGCATAGGCAATAGTGGTGCGCTACCGCCCGCGGTCTCCGAAGCGATTCAAGAGAAAAATCTCGTCGTAGCCGCCGTCCTCTCCGGCAACCGCAACTTTGAAGCGCGGGTCCATCCTCAGGTGCGCATGAACTTCCTGGCTTCACCGCCGCTGGTGGTGGCTTATGCGCTTGCAGGACGGGTAGATATTGACTTTGAGAAAGAGCCGATCGGCTATGACCCGGATGGCTACCCGGTGTACCTGCGCGACATCTGGTTCAGTCCTGAAGAGGTAGAACAGCTCATGGCGCAAGTGGTGGAGGAGCAGGATTTCATCACAAACTACGCCAGCATCTTTGAGGGGGAGGCGGCATGGCAAGCGCTGGAAGCCCCTACCGGCGAAAGGTATGCGTGGGACCCTCGCTCAACCTACATCCGGAAGGCGCCTTTCTTTGATGGTATCACCGCCCATGTGCCCGAACTGAAAGACATCCAAAATGCACGGGTGCTGCTGGTACTGGGCGACTCCGTAACGACGGACCATATTTCCCCGGCTGGCTCCATCGCCTCCCAATCCCCTGCTGGCAAGTATCTCATAGAACATGGCGTGGAACCCCGGG
>CAZZMF010000154.1:0-3880 GCA_964655255.1 uncultured Sphingobacteriaceae bacterium | reverse complement strand
CCCGCAGATAGAGCTGCTGGCTGGGGGATGCCAGCATGCGGCGCCACCGCCCCTCGGCTAAGAGTCGCACAAATACACCATACCGAAAGCGGTTGAGCAGGAGGTTATCGCGATAAACGCTGTCAGCACGCGGAAAGGTCAGCACAAGCAGGTGTTCCAGAAAAAACGGTGCCCATCCGCCCAGTTCTACTAAGAGGGAGGAGAAGTCCCCACTGCCGCGGTTAGTAGCGAAGTAGTTGCGATGAGTGGAGATTTGCCATGCGGTAGTTTGTGTGAGACGGGGTAGGTAGTCCCGCAGGATCAGCGTGCGTACCAGAGGCGAAAGCGCTTCTATCTGCGCTTCAAAAACCGGCGAAAACCGACTATCTACAAAAGTCACGCTGAAAGGCGTCCATATCTGCTCCTCCTGCCGCTTATCACTGAAAGCATATCGGGTCTGCTGGCTCCAGCTCAAAGTCACATATCGCCGAGAAAAATCTATCTGCCGAATGTCCTGGAAGGAGAGGAGAAGGGTGGTGTGCCGTTGGGAGAGCGTGGAGGGCAAAGGGCGCGGAGTATTCTCCCGCAGACGCAGCGTTCCCTCTGGAAAAGTCCAGCTCAGTTCGCCAGCGATATTGTATAGGGGCAGGGGCGGTTCGTCAGCGCGCCGTCGGAAATAGCTCACCGCTACTTGTCCGCGCATGCGCACGACCCACCCGCGCCGAAAAAGAGACAGATGCGCAATCCGCCCATTAGCACTGGCGCCCGGTAAGGGCAAGTTTCCCACCAGCGGCTGGGTAGATTGAAAGCCTTCTATCCCGATGCTCACATCAATAGGGGGGCGCAGCACCACATCATATTGCACTTTCAGGGAATCGTCGGTCCGACGCACCACCGAAGGACCTACCCACTGAACAACTTCCAAGTTTTGAAGCGCCCGCTGAGAAGCCTGTAGTGCACGCTGATTGTAATATCCACTGGGCGGGTAATACAAACGGGGTAGGAGCGCCCGTGGATCTAAAATCGCTTCGCCCAGCGGCTCGGTGGAGATATGCACATTTCCGACTGTAGTGACTATGGAAGGAACTCGGTCTGGCGCGTGCACCGATAGCTCCATGCTATCTTGTACATACCGAGTATAGCCTGTAGGCAAGAGCAGCCTTACCAGGCAAGTGGGGGCATCGGCTCGCTCATTTCCAATCCAGCGCCGTAAAATCCCTCGGGGGCGCTCTATTCGTTTATTATCTCCCGTCGTGTCAATCTCCCAGCGCAGCGCGCTCAGCGGCAGCCCTTGATAGCCTTCTGACAAAAAAATCCCATGGAGCTCTTCCCTAAGGGCATCCAGTCGCTTGAGCCGATAGGGTTCACCTACAGGGAGCATTTGGTTTTTGAGGTAAGCTTCGGTGAGGGCAACGAGAATAGAATCCTCCCCAGCCACATCCAGTTCGCGTATGTACCAGCGCGGTCCTGGACGAATGCGATAAATCACATGCACTTCTTTTTCATTGAGGGGCTTGATCTGGGGCTGCACCGCTACGAGAAAGTAGCCCTCTTGAATGTAGGCTTCCTCTATCAGACGGACATCATTTTCTACGGCACGGGTGGAAAGGAGCATAGGGGGCTCGCCGAGTTTTTCCTGTAGTGTCCGTCCCAGCGCATAAGTGTAGTATCGTAGCTTGGGGATGCGGCGCAAGGCACGCCATGGCGCTTTGGGGCTCTCCAAGAGGACTTGCCCTGCCCAGTAGAACTGTAAGCCTATCCGTATGCCCAGCGCTCGGCTATTGCTGCGCACATAGAGGGGGGGCGTTTCTTCCAAGACATTACCCCGGAAGGTAGGCTCACGGGCGACAAGCTTCTCTCCCTCTGGGATGAAGCGTAGGGGAGAGCAGCCCCACCCACTGAGCATGGCACTAAGCAAAATCCACCACTGCCCCCACTGGCGGCGCATGAAAGTAGCCTTGGGAAAAACTCAACGAGCCATTCACCCAGACGGCGCGTACCTCTCCCTCCAACCGCAAGCCAGAGAGCGGGCTCCACGCGACCCGACCGTAATGCTGCGATGCGTGGGGTAATGGAACCACTGTCTCACCATCTGGGGAGAAAATCACCGCGTCTGCCCAGTTGCCTTCTTGTATAGCGCCGCGCTGCCGGAGCTTCCAGAGGCGCGCTGGCGCATAGACCATTTTCTCTACCCAAAAAGAAATGCTTAGTCCCCTCTGGCGTCCCAGAGTCCAGAGCCACGGGAGTAGATAACCATGGGCAGGCGCCCCGCTGGGCGCATCCCAATAAGAGCGCTGCTTCTCCGCCCATGTGTGGGGCGCGTGATCCGTTCCGACCACTGCTATCGTCCCTTCTACGAGCCCTTGCCAAAGCGCTTCTTGGTCAGAGGGATACTTAGGGGCGGGATTGCATTTGAGGAGGTTTTTATAGTGGGGAAAGTCTCCTGCGTTCCACTGGAGATAGATTGGACAGGTTTCAGCGGAGACATGAGGGGGGCGATGCCGCAGCAGTTGAACTTCCCGAGCCGTGGTGATATGGAGGATATGCAGGGGTACAGCGCTGTGCTTAGCCTCTGTCAGAAGCCAGCGCGTGCTTTCTATACAGGCTTCTGAAGGGCGCACACGGGTATGCAGGTCTGGCACCTCAGCCCAATCCGCCCCTTGCCAGAGCCGATGAGCGGCTTGGATAAGCGCTTCTTTCTCACTATGAAAGACAAGCCGTACAGGACTCTCTTGCATGAGTCGGCGCACATATCCTTCGTCCGTGACTAATAGATCGCCTGTGGATGAAGCCAAGAAGACCTTTACGCCTGGCACACGATGCGGGTCTAACTGTCGGATGTCAGGCAGGTTGGCTTCGGTAGCGCCAAAGTACAGCGCGAAGTTGGTCCAGCTTTTATGGGCGACTTGTCGGAGTTTGGCTTCCCACGCAGCGAGGGAAGTGGTGGGGGGCACTGTATTAGGCATGTCAAAAGTGGTCGTCACGCCGCCAGCGAGGGCAGCGCGGCTTTCGGTATAGAAGGTGCCTTTATGCGTCAGACCCGGCTCGCGAAAGTGCACATGGGTGTCAATCAGCCCTGGTAGAAGATAGGCACCCTGAGCGAGAAAGGTTTTGCCGCGGGCATGATCGGGGACGCGTCCCACAGCTGCCCAGCGCCCATCTTTTATCCAAGCATCCCCTTCTATCTCGCCTTCGGGCAGGAGGATCCTTGCCTCACGGATGATCCAGTTCATACGCGCCACAGTAGAGACGCATCTCCATAGCTGAGAAATCGGAATCCCCTCTCCAGCGCGTATGTGTAGACGGCTTCGATCCCTGCTCTGCCGATAAAAGCCTCTACCAGCGCAAGGAGCGTACTTCCCGGCAAGTGGAAGTTAGTTATCAAAAGGTCGGCAAGCTGAAAGGGATACCCCGGTAATATATAAAGCGCCGTCATGCCCTCCAGAGCATCTGGCAGTGCGGCGAGGGCTTCAGCGGGGGAAAGGTCAGGTGCCATCTCTCGCCAGATGAGCGCAGGGAGTTCGCGGGGCTGGGCGCCACGGGCATATAATAGCCCTAACCAGTACAGGCTTTCCACCAGCCGCAGCGAAGTCGTCCCCACGCATAGTATGGGTCCGGGCGCACTACGCAGGGCACTGACAGTCTCCGCGCTAATGAAAAACCGCTCAGCATGCATGGGGTGCCGTTCAGGCATATCGGGCGTCTTCAAGGGAAGAAATGTACCTATCCCCACATGAAGGGTCAGAGGATAAGCGGAGATGCCCTTGGCGCGGAGGCGCTCCCATACTTCTGGCGTGAAGTGCAAGCCAGCTGTGGGGGCTGCCACAGACCCCGGCGCCCGAGCATGGAGCGTCTGATAAGTCGTATAATCCTCAGGTTGGGGATCCCGATGTAGGTAGGG
>CAZZMF010000153.1:0-3893 GCA_964655255.1 uncultured Sphingobacteriaceae bacterium | reverse complement strand
ATATAGACCGTGAGAGCCGTCCCATAATGGTCGGTAGTTTGTCCAATATACTCCCCTGTGCGCGTGCGCCTTTGATAACTAAAAGACACCCCTGCTCCCCGGCGAAAGGTCTGCCCATGCCGCACAGAGAGAAGCTGGGTTTTGCGGCTACTTTGGTCAAAGCGCACGCGGGTATACGGCTTGCGGCTCCATATCAGGGGCGCTTCGGTGATGAGATATACGCCCTGCTGAAAAGGAAGCGCAGCAAAGTCATCATACTGAAAAGCGCCGTCGCGCCAGAGTGTGTATGGCTTGTAGTATCCCTGCCGCGCAGCAAAACCTACGACTGTATCTAATGGGTCATGCCATGGTAGGAGCCCCATTTGATAGAGAGGAGCTTCGCCAGTGGCGGTATCGGCGAGGATAGTTAGATTACGAGGGCTGCCCTGCGCCCAAAGCCACAGTGAAGGCAGTGAGAAAAAAAGCAAAGCCCCTTGGCGCATCAGCCATGCCCGCCCAAGCCAGCCCGTGAAAACTAATATCAAGTTGCGCTTCACCGCTGGTGCGTATGAAGTACTAAGGTGCATAGGTTAGGTTGGGTGCGGCGGCGCCTTCGGCGCCGCCGCACCCAAAAACGAAAGTAATGCATCCACCGCCCACTCACTCCGCTTAAGTTCGTACGCCCCTTCTCAAATCAGCATGTCCCACAGGCGCAGAAGCGTCTTTTTGAGCTCCCGCCGGTCTACAATCAAATCTATGAAGCCGTGCTCCAACTGAAACTGGGCTTGTTGGAAGCCGGGCGGCAAATCTTTACCAGTAGCTTCGCGGATCACCCGTGGTCCTGCAAAGCCAATCAGCGCTCCGGGTTCAGCTATATTGATGTCCCCCAGCATGGCGAAGCTTGCCGTCACTCCACCCATCGTCGGATCGGTCAGGATAGATATGTAAGGCAGCCCTGTGCGGGCATATTGGGTAAGCCAAGCGGCGGTTTTTGCCATTTGTACGAGGCTAAGGGAACCTTCCATCATTCGCGCTCCGCCACTGCGGGAAACAATCACCAGCGGCAGCTTATTTTCGGTAGCATACCGAATAGTGCGAGCGATGCGCTCCCCTACCACGCTCCCCATGCTACCGCCAATAAAGCCAAAGTCCATTACAGCGATAGCGACGGTGTAGCTGCCGACTTTTCCGACAGCACAGCGCACGGCTTCGGTGCATTCGGTTTTTTTCTGGGCTTCGGCGAGGCGCTGCGGATACGGACGGCTATCTACAAAGCCCAGGGCATCTACGGGTAAGATCTCCTCAAATAGCACCTCGTGCGCCCCATCCTCAAAGAGGATCCGAAAGTATTCCTTGCTACCTATCGGGAAGTGATATCCACAGTGCGGGCACACATATTGAGATTGCATGAGTTCTTTGATGTGGATGGGCTTACCGCAGGAGGGGCATTTGACCCAGAGCCCGTCTGGGGCGCCCATCTTCTCGGAAGGAGCAGTGCGGATGCCCTCTTCCTTTCGGAGATACCACGCCATCGGTATCAAAGTTAGGCAAAGGACACCCTACGATGCAGCGCAAAGCTTATCGGTAGAGACATCAGCGCCGCCCCTCCTCGTACAAAAAAGTTACGCCCCAAAAAGACAGGCAGGACCGCATATAGCCCTTCCATGATGAAGCCATTGACAAAGTACATGATGCCCACTACCAAGAGGAAGCGCACAAGCTGCCCTTCCCACGCAGAACCCCTGCGCTGAAAGACCCATACCCGCGTGAGAATAAACCCCAGCACCACACCTGTCCCAAAGCTTATGCTGAGCGCAAGCCAGTGCCACATGCCCAAAAACCGCAAAACGCTATACAGTCCAATATCTACCAGCGTGCCTATGCCACCGACCACGATATAGCGCCGCAGTTGTACATTTGAATAAAGATGGCGAAGGCGCTCTTGCACGCGGCAAAGCTACGCAAAGCCTACGAGGGAAGGACCATCCTCAACGATGTGTCCCTTACGCTGGAAAAAGGACGCTTCTATGCCTTGGTAGGGCATTCTGGTTCTGGCAAAACGACCCTACTGTATTTGCTGGCGCTTTTAGAAAGAGCCGATGCAGGAGAAATCTTTTGGCAAGGCGAGCCAATCCATACTCTCTCGCCGGCAGCAGCGGCAGAGTGGCGCGGGCGACATGTGGGCTTTGTGTTTCAGTTTTTTCATCTCGTTGCCGAACTTACCTTGTGGGAAAATGTCGCTCTTCCTGCCGTTCTTCGGGGAGCAAGCTTCCGCTCTCAAAAAACCCGCGCCTTGGAGCTACTGGACAAAGTAGGGCTGCGGGCACAGGCAGATAAACTGCCTACCCGTTTATCCGGCGGAGAGCAGCAGCGCGTCGCCATCGCCCGAGCGCTCCTGCTCTCCCCTCCCCTCCTTTTAGCTGATGAGCCCACCGGCAATCTGGACGCCGAACAAGCGCAGCATGTATGGCAGCTTTTTTTGGACTTAGCGCGAGCGCATGAGACCACCATCCTCGTCGCTACCCATAATCTCACCCTCGCTGAAAGCGCCGATACCATTCTATACCTCAAAGGTGGGCGACTGCTCCAAAACTCCTAACTTTGCCGCATGGGAAAAGGAGATAGACGCACTCGCCGCGGCAAAATCTGGCGAGGTACCTTCGGCAAGTTCAGACCACGCAAGCCTAAAAACAAGCATCCCATCCCCGGTAAAGCCCCTGCTTCGCCCGCTCAGGCATGAGCCGCGTCCTGACGGGCATCCAAAGCTCCGGCAAACCGCACTTAGGTAATCTATTAGGAGCTATCCTCCCTGCCATAGAGCTTGCTGACGCTCAGAGCGAGCCAGCATTTCTATTCATAGCTGACCTTCATTCGCTGACGACAGTTCGCCAACCGGAAACCTTGCGGGAAAATACCTATGCGGTAGCCGCTACCTGGTTGGCTGCGGGACTCAACCCCGAGCGCCATGTGTTCTTTCGCCAATCCGATGTCCCCGAAGTCTGCGAGCTGGCTTGGTATCTCGGCTGCCTTACCCCCTACCCCATGCTCGCTAATGCCCACTCCTTCAAAGAGAAATCCGCAAACCTCGCCGAAGTTTCCGCAGGGCTTTTCACCTATCCCGTGCTCATGGCAGCGGATATCCTCCTCTATCAGACAGACCTCGTCCCTGTGGGTAAAGACCAAAAACAGCACTTAGAGATCACTCGGGACATCGCTGGCGCTTTCAATCGCACTTACGGCGAAATCTTCAAGCTCCCAGAGGGCATCTTCCGAGAAGAAGTAATGATCCTTCCCGGCATAGACGGGCGCAAAATGAGCAAAAGTTATGGAAATACCTTAGACCCTCTCGGCGACCTCAACGAACTCTACAAAAGAGTCAGACGCATCGTCACAGATGCTACACCGATAGATGCGCCCAAAGACCCCGACCGCTGCACGGTCTTCAAACTGTATTCTGTCGTAGCCCCCGCCAGCGCTGTAGAGGAGATGCGGCAGAAATACCTTGCCGGCGGCTACGGCTACGGACAAGCAAAAGAAGCCCTCTTTGAAGTGCTGAAAGAACGCTTTGCGCCCGAGCGAGAAGCTTACGCCCGCTGGATCTCGGATAAGGCGGCTCTGGAAGAGATCCTCCTTGCTGGCGCGGAGAAAGCGCGCGCCGAAGCTGTCAAAACCCTTGAACGCGTCCGGGAAGCTGTAGGCGTGCGCAGCCGTTTGCGGACTGCCTCCGCCTCACGGTAAAACAGCGCCCATAGCTGGTAAGTGATACTAAAAGCTCTGTATCCGATTCATCGCCCGACCACAGCCCTGTATTTGCTTTCTTTTTCGCGCTCCACTGGTCGTGAGTGTGCATGGTTATTTAAGAGGGGTGGCGGCGGCGCCGAAGGCGCCGCCGCCACCCCATGTAGCCACAAAGC
>CAZZMF010000152.1:0-3895 GCA_964655255.1 uncultured Sphingobacteriaceae bacterium | reverse complement strand
GCACTAGAACCAGGAGAGTTTGAAGGGTATGGGCAGCAAATACCGTAAGTTTCGCCTCAGACTCTGGCCAGCTGAGAGCCGTCAAGAGGATGAGGCCTATGGCATGGAAAGTACCGATTCCGCCGGGTACGGGCAGCGCCATCGCCAGACCAGAGCCGACCAGCAGTAACCAGCTTGACCAGATCAGGTGGATTTCGTCTGCGTTTGTGCAAGCTTTCATCGTGCCCCACACCGCTGCCCCATACCCTGCCCATATCCCGATGGAAGTGAGCAGCATTATCCAGCGCGGGCGCGTACACCACAAGCTCTCAAATCCCCGTAAGGCTGCCTCTATCCATGGCAGTCGGCGTCGCCGTAGCAGATACCGCAGAGCCAGAAGTCCCACGATACCAGCAGCGCCGCCCCCAACGAGAAAGTAAATCGTATAATCCCCCCAGCCAAGCAGACGCAGCCAGCCGGGGCCTTCTACAAGCACGACCGTACCTGAAAGCAGTGCCAGAATCAGCACATCTACGAGCCTTTCAGCGACGACAGTGCCGAGGGCTACAGGCACAGGTACGCCTCTCCATCGCCACAGGAGCGTACAGCGAACAACCTCCCCTACTCGGGGCAGGGCAGTATTGACGAGATAACCGACCATGAGCGCCCACCATGGCGCTGCAAAGTCCGTAGAACTCCCCGCCGACCGCATCATGAGTTGCCAACGCCATGCCCGCAGCAGGTGAGCCCCTGTCATGAATAGTCCTGCTATGAGGAGCCACCCTATACCTTCCTGTACTGCTACCCGCAGTGCATGCCAATCAAACCCGCGTAAAACCCACCACAGTAAGATGGCACCGACGCCCAGTCCCACCGCCGTCTCCAGCAGACGGCGCTTCACAGGCGATTACCTTCTTTGGGAAAAACGATCCGAGGCTGATACTGGCGCGCCTCCGCCTCTGTCATCCATGCATAAGCCAGTATAATAACGATGTCGCCTACCAG
Organism: uncultured Sphingobacteriaceae bacterium; assembly: GCA_964655255.1. GTDB lineage: Bacteria > Bacteroidota > Bacteroidia > SpSt-205 > SpSt-205 > SpSt-205. The sequence continues at coordinate 2,911 of CAZZMF010000152.1, read as the reverse complement.
CCCTGTACGAGCAGCGGGACCATTGAGCCCCACGATGCCGCTGCCGCGTTCGCCTTCTATCACATAGGTCTCAATCCGGCTACCAGTATTGACATTCAGCACATGGACTTTCTCAAAGGGCAGAAGCCCTGCTGCATCCATAAGGTCCCGATCCAGCGTCAAACTACCGACATAGTCTAAGTCCACCTGCGTGATACGGGCGCGATGAATCTTGGATTTGAGGACGCAGACCCACACTGTGCAAAAGTACAGTACGCATGCCATCAGGAGGAAGGCGCGCCCTCCGCACGCACGCCTATCCAGAGCTTCACCCCATTGCCAAACTCATACATCCGTACAGGCTGCCATTCTTTACGAAGGAGAGCTGGCAGGATGCCGTGAGGAAACGACCATGCGTAGTTGTAATCCAGTATCCAGAGGGTATCCGCAGCTTGCAGTTCGCATACGGGTAGCTCGGTGTAATGGCTGGCTCCGATGACCCGATGCCGCAAGTACATCTCCCGCTGCGTCTCTGAGAAATAGTCGGCTGAGAAGCGGGATTTGCTTTTCAGGGGAAGGTAGGGGAGCCATTCCAGTGTGATCCATGCAGGCATGGCTACGAGATAATGCTGGGCGGGCTTCTGCGCGATAAGCTGCCCCAGTTCTCGATGGAATGGTATCGGTCCGGGGGGCGTGGGATTCCAGCTTATTCCCCATGCTGTGAGAAGGGTAAAGCTACTTATCCACCGTCCGACGGGAGGCAAAGCACTGACGGTATGCCCCAACACCCAGTAATATGCGACCGCAGCGGGCATAAGGTAACGGGCTTGCCACACCGGTGCTATATGAGCGGCAAGCCATAGAGGAAGAAAAATCCCCCAGAAGGCAAGGTAAGGATAGCTCCGCAGAAGCCTCCCCTGCGTCCATACAAGACCGCTTACCACACTAAGAAGAGCAAGTACCGTCGGCACGGGTTGATTGGAGAAGCGCCAGAGCATATTGTAGAAGCCCTCCAACGATGCGAATGCCCCCGTTTCGCTTTGAGAGTGAGCGATGAGTCTGTCCAAAAAGATAATGCCACTGAGAGCAATCCCTGGCAGCAAGTACGCCAGTCCTGCGCGCAGGGGTTTCCATGCGCGCTGTGCGATGAGGCAAGCGAGGTGGAAGGCGATTATTGTACCCCCGAGGTAGTGGGTATGAAACAAGAGCCATGCCAGCAGCGCCCAGAGGAAAGCGCCTTTTCCCTGCGTGCGCCATCGCAGGAAAGCCGCATGCGTGAGTAATGTCAGCAGCCCCAGTAGCGCATAAGCACGCCCTTCGCGTCCGATAGATTGCCCGTAGTCGGAAAAAATCCAGAGCAGCGCTGCCATCCAGCCCGCCCATTTGCCGCCTGTGTGAGTACCGAGCCAGAAAAGCATCACCGCTGTCGCTGCACTGAAGATCGCAGGAAGGCTACGCAGGGCTATCTCCCCTTCTCCCCACAGTCGGAGCCAACCATGCAGGAGTAGCTCCCAGAGAGGAGGATTATTGCCTTCCAGCAAGAAGGATATGAGCCGTGCGGGTGGCAGATGAGCCGCTGCCCAACTAAAAATCTCATCCGTCCAGAGCGGCGCCGCATCCAGCCGATAAAACCGCACCCCCAACGCCAGCAATCCGACAAGGGCAGCTTGATAGAACCGGGCATTTCTCACGGGCGGCGCCGCAAGTGTAAAATCCCCTTCGTTGCGAGATATTCATCGCCGGGTACCACCTCCCGAAAAGCATAGAACTGCCCCATCCACCCCCTCGGAGGCGAAGAGACCGGCTCTCCCGTGTAATAGTAGATTTGACCGTCGGGCGCGAGCACCTTCTGGGCCCATGTGAGGAATCGGGGCAATGGCGCTACTGCACGCCCAACGATTATGCGATACCTTTCTCGCAGCTCCTCCACTCGCCCCCAACGGGCTTCTACACGGGTATGCAGTCCCAGTTCATGGAGCATGGCTCGGACGGCGTCTATCTTTTTCCGAGTGCTGTCTATCAAGACGAAAAAAGTCTCCGGGTGAGCTATCGCCAGCGGAATGCCAGGCAGCCCCCCACCTGTCCCGATGTCCAAAACAGTCTCACCAGCAGGGAAGCGTTCCCATCCCAGCAGCAGCAAGCTCGGGACAATATGATGCCCCCATACATGCGCAATGTCTTTTCGGGAGATGAGGTTGACGAGAGCGTTTTTCTCCTGCAGGAGAACTGCGTACCGATGCAACTGCGCTATCTGAGCCGTACTCAGATGCGGCTGCAGGACCGCAGGCAGTTCACTGAAGGAACTGGCTGCGGAGGACATATTGCAGCACGCCCCCGTGCTGGTAATACGCTATCTCTATCTCCGAGCGCAACAAAGCCGTTACTGTAAAGCGCTTTTCGGCACCGCTGACGGGGTCTTTGGCGACTACTGTGAGCTTTTTGAGCGGATGCAAGCCTTCCCTGATGCCCTCTATCGTGTAAATCTCCTTGCCCGTCAGTCCCAGGCTTTCTACATTCTCTCCCGGCAAAAACTGCAGCGGTAAGATGCCCATGCCGACGAGATTGCTACGGTGGATGCGTTCATAACTCTCGGCTATCACAGCTTTGATGCCAAGGAGGTTAGGACCTTTGGCTGCCCAGTCGCGAGAAGAACCGCTCCCGTATTCCTTACCTGCAAGGACAATCAGCGGGGTGCCTTCTGCTTGATAACGCATAGAAGCTTCATACACTGTCAAAAGCTCCCCAGTGGGATGATGAATCGTCCAGCCCCCTTCACGGTCTACGAGTTTATTTCGCAGGCGCACGTTGGCGAAAGTACCCCGCATCATGACTTCGTGATTGCCCCGGCGAGCACCATAGGAGTTGAAGTCCCGGGGTTCCACGCCATGTTCTATGAGATACTTGCCAGCAGGGGATTGGGAGGGAATAGACC
>CAZZMF010000151.1:0-3920 GCA_964655255.1 uncultured Sphingobacteriaceae bacterium | reverse complement strand
GGGTAGGTATTTGCAGTTCATATAGGGTAGGGCTGCGCTTTTCCAAAGGCAGCGGTCCGACTTCGTTGGAGGCGGTCAAAGACGCTGGAAGCTTCGTTCCCGTGAGCAGTAGCTTGATGTGAAGGGGCTCGCCTTGCCGGTAGACGCTTTTGATTCCCTCTACATGTAGGGCGAAGGGCAGCGGACGAGCGAAAGCGCGATTGGGCTGAAGGAAGCGCCGCGCCCCCTCCCTGAAAAGCGAAGGACTTAGCCACCACAAGCTTCCTCCTATCCCAACCACCCCTAATAAGAGCAGGGCATACCGCCTCACCTGTTTAGAGGGGAGCGAGACTTCCCACGGAATAACGGAGAGCTGACGCATGCGCTCCTCTATCGCAAGGGCAATCGCAGCATTTGTTTCGGGGTCTTGCTGGGAGAGCTGAAGGGTATTGAGGAGCTTATCGCGGACTTCGGGGATGCGTCGCCCTATCCATTTAGCTGCCTCTTCGTCCGACAGATATCCCCGCAAACGCAGCCCATATTGAAGCAGCGGATAGATCACCCATCGCCCCAAAAGCATCAGCGTGCCCCCCATCCACACTATCCATAATAAGCGTCTGACGGGCACTTCCCACCAAAAAACGCCTTCTGACAGAGAGAAAAGCACAAATAATAGCCCACTCCAGCCGAGCGTTAAGAGTAGCCCCCGCCCTATCTGGATCCGATAATATGCCGCCCGAAATGCCGTCAGCCGCTCTCGCAGTGCGTTTGCCATACGATTATGCTTACAAAGATACAAGTCTGCAGGTTTATTTGTCGCAAAAGCCGTCCTTGTAGCCTGCTCAAATACAGCCAAGCACGCCTTTTGGGGCATTGATGGGAATCTGGCGGTAAGGGTGACGGTTGGCTGATGGGGCTTCTGTTTGTTTCTGTGCATCTGGTACCTTTGCAGATATGAAGACCGCTTTTATGCACCCTATCCGACTTATCGCGCTCATCTCTGTCTGGATGAGCATGTCTGCTTGCAAGCACCTTTTACCACGACGCTTTGACAGCTCGGCGGAGACGCAGGATACCTTTTCTCAGCAGCCAGCCACCTCAGCTAGCGATACTCAGCCAGACCAGTCAGACACTGTTCAAGCCCCCCCTAAGCAGGCGAAGCTGCGGGTCAGGAGTATCTCAAAGGACGAAGCCAAACGGCGCATGGGCCCCCAGTGGAAAGAGATCTCTTCCTCGTCTGTGCAAGTGCAAAAAACACCTATTGGGAAAGAGCCGGTGTATGGAAAAACGCTTTATGAGTATCGGTTCCCTATGCCGGATGGCAGTTTCCGAAAAATACGAGAATACTATAAAAAATCTAATAGTGATGAAGAGGAAGTGGGATATGGAGATGAGATGCTTAAGGTAGATGGAGTATCAGTGTATCGCACAAAGAAAGGTGATATATATGAGGTTTCCCTTACTGAGTACTATTTCGTGACAAGAGACAACGTTGGTAGGTCCTCTAAGTTTCTTTACTTTTATAGTGGAGGACCCGAAGATGGCGTTAGCCTCGGAGGATATCAGCCTGCTGTTTATGTATTCCCTGAGGGCATTATCATTTCAATATCTTATGGTGAAGGGCTATCCGTTGTGAATATAGGTACATCCCAGAAACTTGTAGCAGAAGGCTGGGGATATGGGTCTTTGGGTGAACACACCTTATATGTGACTGCCGGTGCATCAAATGCATTTCTGCGTTCGCATGTAATATACAAGGTCTTAGATAATCCAAACGCCTGTATCATATACTTTGAAGAGACAGAAGAGGTGAATAGACCAGGTAGTATTTTACCAGAACTTTACCTACTGGTAGAGTGGGGATAGACCGTAGGCTATTTTAGTCGCCTTTTACACCGCAGTAGGAGTAGCCTTATGCATCGTCCTATCCTCTTTCTTTTTTTTTCGAAGATTTCCTTCATGTAGTCGTACTCGGCATTCCGTTCCGGGAAAAGGATGTGCTTTTTAGCAAACATCGCGCGATCCCAGGTTCCATCGTCGTAATGCTTCCTAAGTTCCTCATAAGGTGTGGTGGAAATGATAAAGGCATCCAGTGAAACCTTAACAGTAGTTTTGCTTCGCGCACTTATGCACTCAGCTAAGTGGGGTAAGCGCTCATGAAGGCGTGCTTTCTCATCATGGATGTAGGCTTTGGCGTGCAGCATGCCATGCGGCTCAATGAAAACAATGCGCTGGGCGCGACTATGTTGGTCTACGACCCATAGGATGAAGTCGGGATAGAAGCCACGCTCCTCGAAAAAACCGATTCCATAGCCCCGGCTCAAGTTACGCAGCAGGAATACTTCCTTGCCCGCCAGCGATTTGTCTTTTTCTTTATTCCAATACTCGCGTAAATCTTCCACAAACCTTTTCTCACTCTCATTTAAAGCGGGAGGAGAGATGTGGATACCTGCTTTTTCCAGCAGGAGGGGTACATATATGTGCTGACAAAAGTTGATACGCGGTAGTTTATCGTCCGTATTGTTATAGAGTTGCTTTTGTTCCTTATTTTCAAGTAATTCCCTTATGGCTTTTATCAGCTCTTCTTGTGATGCTGTTATTCGCACCGTGTAGGCTGCTTCTTTCTGATCTCCCTCCTGTTTTCCGAAGCTCAGATTCGGGTCATGCTCATTCAATTCTTGATAAACTAAGTTGGCTTCTTCCCATCGCTCACGGTGCACCTGATAAAATCTATCAATGTAGCGACATAGCAGTCTGGTTACAGCTTCCTGAAGCAGAGCTCGGTCAGCGAAGGTGCGAGGCGAGAATACACGCTCATCGGCGATAAGCTGGCATAAAGGCACGCCCTGTTCATCTTTCTGCTGTATGATAGAACGAAGTTCTGTGGGGTGTATGATCAAGTTTGGTATTCCCTTTTTCCTCTTATAAGCTATTACATCAAAATAGACCTGCTGCCAGTCTATCCACTCAAGGTTTTCGGGGGGAATAGGGCGCCATGCGGGCGTCGATTTTTTAGAAGTATGATGATTGGTCTTTTCGCTCGTCAGCAGCTGAAGGCGGGGGGATAAATCCAGCTTCACAGAAATGGATTTATCTGGCACCAAAAGGAGGGGGACATTTGCGAAGTTCGCTCCTTCCTTTGGTCGGGGTATCCAGAGCTTTTGTTCTAAGAATGCCTTTTTGATTTGGATGGGGATGCGGATTTCAACGGGCGGCTCGACTGCTACGCCTTCACGTTCAATATAGGAGCGGAAGTTAGCCATGTAGTTGGCGCGCACGGCGAAGATGTTGAGCGTCTCCAGCAGGCGAATGTATTTAGGGTGCGTTCCTCCTAGGGCTGAGCTGCGCTTGAGGCTCATGTCTTTGCCTTTGAGCCGCACGCCGCGCCCAAAAAGTTGAATAATCTGCGCGCCTTCATTTTTGCCGATATTCAAAAGCCCCATGCTCGCCACGCGCCAGGAGTTCCAGCCTTCCATGAATTTTTTCGCCCCAATCAGCACATGTATGTCAGAGTCGGGACGATTGATGCGATCAAAGAGGGAGGGGGAAATGACGTCCTCCTCCAGAGGGATGCTACTTTCTTCGGCTTCCACCAGTTTCTTGAAGGCGGATACATCGCCAATATAGATAACACCGAAATAGTCTTGAGCGCCAGCGGCTTTGAGTCCCAGTTCGCCCGGGCTGCCCTTGATATCAACCAGATGCAGACCACCGCTGGTGGGAGCGTGAAAAAGACGCCTCAGAATGTCCTGATAGAGCTGCTCTGGGGTGAGATTGTTTTCTTTCCTCAAATCCTTCAAGAAAGGGAAGCGTTCAGCAAAAACATCGGATCCATCAGCGGCGAAAAGTCCCGACTTGCCGTCCAGAATGGTCTTGAGCACTCCGACTGCCCAGTCACGATCTCTCAGCACCCGATGCAGGAAACGCACGATGGTCAATAC
>CAZZMF010000150.1:0-3935 GCA_964655255.1 uncultured Sphingobacteriaceae bacterium | reverse complement strand
CCAGACACACAAGCCAAAAGCTAAGCCCTCCAAGAATAAAACTCCTCTTCAACCATCTAATACGCTTCCAGAGAAGGTGCGACTGGTACGATATATCGCCCTCGCTGGCATAGCCCCTCGCCGAGAAGCCGCCAAGCTCATCAAAAATGGACAAGTATCCGTCAACGGCCAAACTGTATATGAGCCCTGGATATATGTAGATATCGGCAAGGATGAAGTAGCTTATCGGGGGCAGACGATTCGCCCGGAAAAGCCCGTTTATATTTTGCTCAATAAGCCGAAAAATACTATCTGCACGCTCAAAGACGAAAAAGGACGCCGCACAGTGATGGACCTCTTAGTAGGAGCCCCACCTGTGCGATTATACCCCGTAGGACGCTTGGACCGCAATACAACGGGAATCCTTTTACTTACAAATGACGGGGCTTTGACGCAAAAGCTCCTCCATCCTAAAAGCAAAGTTCCCCGTACTTACCGCGTGACCACCGTCAAACCCATGAATGATACCATTCTCCAGCGGCTATTAGATGGCATTCCCCTCCCTGATGGTGTAGCCAAAGCAGATGCCGTTGAGTTAGAAGACCCTTATACGCTGATCATTACCTTGCACATCGGAAGGAAGCACATCGTCAAACGCATGCTGGAATACCTGGGCTACCGGGTAAAAGCCTTGGATCGGATTGCCTTTGGACCTATTACACGGAAGGGTGTGCCTCGGGGCAAATGGCGTTTTTTGACCCCTCAGGAAGTAGCTTGGCTAAAAATGCTCCCCGATCCCCAAAAATCCCAAAACAACTAAGTATGCCTATCCGTGTGGCCGACACTCGTGATGAGGTACGAAGTCCAGAACGAAGGGCAATCTTGGAGACTTTTTCATTCATTACCGAACAGCCACAAGTCGTCCATCTACATACAGAAGAGTTTAGTGCTGTGTGCCCAGGGACAGGCTTGCCAGATATTGGTACGCTGGATATATGGTATGTCCCCTCGGACCGCTGCATAGAACTCAAGTCCCTGAAAATGTACCTTTTCAGCTATCGAAATGTGGAGATTTTCCAAGAGCCGGTGGCTGATCTGATTTTTGAAGACTTGTGGGCTGTGCTGGCGCCGCGATACATGCGACTCTCTCTGCGCTACAATATCCGAGGGGGCATATTGACGACGGTACATTTGGCAAGGGGGGATTTGTCGCAGCTTCCGCCAGAGACGCAGCGGTTATTGCCTTGAGGGGTACGGCGGCTATGCTCTCGCCACCACCCTACCCTGACTTTCCACCCTTGCCTAAACTGCCCTACCTTTGCTAAATGCCGTGGAACTTCCCTATGCCCTCTAATGAGCCCGTCCTACCTCATGCCCCGGGTTCCCCTGAACGGCATGCCTTAGAAAAGGCTCTGCAAGAAGCTTACAGTCGTCAAGTAGAAGTGCGGAGCTACATAGGTGGGCGCTTTTGGGATGGGGAGGCTTTTCCGCTTATTGCCCCGCACCGCAAAAATCACATACTCGGCACTGCTTATCGGGTCGGACCAGAGGGCGTACAAGCTGCCATAGAAGCCGCACTGCATGCCCATAAAGAATGGAGCCGATGGTCCTTTGAGCGGCGCGCTGAAATCTTCCTCAAAGCCGCCGACCTCCTCTCTCAAAAATACCGCGCCTACGCTAATGCCGCTTGCATGATCGGGCAGTCCAAAACCGTCTTTCAGTCAGAGATAGACATCATTGCAGAACTTGCAGACTTTTGGCGCTTCAATGTGCATTATGCGGAGTATCTCATGCGGTGGCAACCTTTTAGCCCGCCCACGAATCGCAACCGCATGGATTATCGTCCGTTGGAGGGTTTTGTTGTGGCAATCACGCCGTTCAACTTCGCTTCTATCGCTGGTAATCTCCCTACTGCCCCCGCCATTATGGGCAATGTCGTCCTCTGGAAGCCCGCAGAGACACAGTTGTATTCCGCAAGAGTGATTTTAGAGGTGCTCTTAGAAGCGGGACTGCCCGAGGGAGTCATCAACATGCTGGTCGCTCGCGGTCCGACCGTATCCGAAGTCGCTCTCAAACATCCCGCCTTTGCTGGACTACACTTTACGGGCTCTACGGAGACGCTCAATAAGCTCTGGCAGGAGATTGGCAGCCACCTTTCTACTTATCGGAGCTATCCGCGAATCGTCGCTGAAACAGGTGGAAAAGACTTTGTATGGGTGCATGCTTCGGCAGACGCGCAAGGCGTAGCGGTAGCTCTGGCTCGGGGAGCTTACGAGTATCAGGGGCAAAAGTGTTCGGCAGCTTCTCGGGCTTATCTGCCTGCATCCCGGGCAGATGAAATCCTCGCTAAGCTCATCGACATGATGCGTAGCTTCCGAATGGGCGCCCCAGAAGACTTCTCTAACTTCATTACTGCAGTGATTGACAAAAAAGCCTTTGACAAAATCGCCCACTACATTGAACTGGGCAAAAACGACCCCGCCATTACCCTCATAGAAGGAGGCGGATACGACGATAGCGTGGGATACTTTATCCAGCCGACCCTCTTTCTGACCAAAGACCCGAAGCATCGCTTAATGCAAGAGGAGATTTTCGGTCCCGTGCTCACTGTCTATGTGTATCCCGACGATGAATGGGAAGCCTCTCTGCGGCTGGTGGATGAAACCTCTCCTTATGGTCTTACAGGGGCAATCTGGGCTCAAGATAGACGCGTCATAGAGCGAGCCCTGGACGAACTGCGATATAGTGCAGGCAACATCTATGTGAATGACAAACCTACTGGCGCTATTGTGAATCAACAGCCTTTTGGGGGGGCGCGTGCCTCCGGCACCAACGACAAAGCCGGCTCCCCTTGGAATCTCATTCGGTGGGTCAGCCCTCGCGCTATCAAGGAAAACTTCCTCCCACCAATGGACTATAAGTATCCTTTCATGGGATAGGTTCGGTCATCGTGACGCTTGCGCCTGCGCATGCTGTGCGTCCCCTCCGAGCAATGGTGCTACGACCAGGCCTTCCGATAGAAGCCGCTGTCTTCCCCGCAGATGAAGCTACCACCACATGGCATTTTGCAGCGTATGCCCCTGACGATACCGTGATAGGGGTTGCCTCTTACTTTCTGGAAACCTACCCCGACCTGCCTGCGAAACTCCCCTATCGCCTACGCGGAATGGCTACTCATCCTACCCTCCAACGTCGCGCAGGTATTGGAACTGCCCTCCTTCGAGAAAGCCTGGGCTTGCTGCGCCGACAGGGCGCTGACCTTGTCTGGTGCTATGCCCGTCTCCCCGCTGTGCCTTTCTATGCTAAAAATGGCTTCTTACGCTTAGATCGGGCCGGCGTGATAGAAATACAGGGGATAGGACCACACGAAGTGTGGTATATTCCCTTGCAGTAAAGAAGGGCGATCTTACCCTCTAACCAGAGCGTTGGGTTCGCTTTCTTCTCTGCGTACTGACACGGCATAGGTTATTTGAGGGGAAAGGGGACTCTACTTGCATACTACACCAAAGTGGCGCATTCTTTTGCCTTTTGAGGGGGCGCGGCGGCGCCTTCGGCGCCGCCGCGCCCCATGTAGTCTGCTCTCTACCAGCATTTTATTCTTTCCCCCAAGGCTGCACAATAGAAAAATAAATAGAGTGCTTTGGTATTAGCTCCGACTGGGCTTTCAGCATCGGAAAGGTCCGTGCCGTACTTTTGGGGCATGCCAGTATCCTTATTGACAGGGGGAGCTGGATTTATTGGAAGTCATGTAGCGGATGCACTGCTGGAGTTAGGACATCAGGTGGTCGTATTGGACGACCTGAGTGGCGGCTTCCTGGAGAATGTGCCTCAAAAAGCTATCTTCGTTCATGGCAGCATAAATGATAATGCCCTTTTGGAGCGGTTATTCTCTGAATATTCTTTTGACTATGTGTTTCACCTCGCCGCATACGCTGCCGAAGGGCTGAGTCATTTTA
>CAZZMF010000149.1:0-3945 GCA_964655255.1 uncultured Sphingobacteriaceae bacterium | reverse complement strand
GAGTACCTCCCCTGTCCTATCTGTGCGGACCACCCAGAAATCCGCATCATACCCCTGCCTTTTGAGCATGCCGTCCCGCGAACGGGTATGACCAAATAGCCAGTATCCCCCCACATCCTGATAAGCCCGCACCATCACATCTGCCATGCTACCGCCATAAACTTTCTGGCGAACTACCGTCTGCGCCCACAGCAAACTACCCAATACTGCGAGCCAAATCATACGTAAAAAGTATGCGCTTCGCTTGCTCTATGGAAATATACGGCGGGGCTGGCGCCGCACCGCCTTCGTTTCTCAGCATCTCTACGAGGCTCTTCTCCACCGCCGCAAGAGTATATTTCCCGAAGTGTGTATGCCCGCCCTCATACCGCTGATACTGGTACTCCCAATAAGTAGTCAGGTAGCCGGCATAAGCATTGCTATATCCCTGAATGACGATGTGCTGCACACCATACGGCGCTAAAAGGGGCATGAGCCGTTCTCGGATTAGTTTGCCTGCCATTGTAGTGGGTTCCATCGGTAGGGCTACGATAGCGAGCTGTCCGAGCTGCCAGATTTGGATAGGTAGCACTTGGGGTGTAAGGGGTAAAGGCACATACTTGCCACCCTGTCGGGCGATCCATTGAAGGTACTTTACAGCGGCATCGGTCGCAGGCAGGGGTAGTGTGTCCCATCGCACCGTACCAAATATTCGTTTGGAGACGCTTTCTATAAGCAGGGGCTTCGTGCCGTGAATGGGAGGATCTATCAGGCCTCGCAGACGCAGCAGGACTGCTATGATCCGCACCCACTCCTGTGGGATGCCCCCTCCTTCCAGCGTGCCCCCAATAAATGCAGGTCCCAGCACCCCGGGGCCTGTGCGCCCGCGCCCCATGCCATGTGTGTAGCGTTCATCCACTTCCACGTTGGAGAAGTCTATCCATCGCCACCATGAGCGCAAAACCGGCTCCATCGGCTGCCCCCTCTCTCCGGAGAGTTTCTGTGCCATCTCGGCCTGGTAGCGTCCGACAATGCGCCGATTCTCAAAGGGATTCGGTGTAGGTCCTCGGTGCGTTTTGATCCCCGGAAACTTGAAATGATTAGGTGTAATGTCCCCTGCCGTCGTCTGCGCAAAAGCCGCCACAGAGCCGTTCTCTTCGCATAGCTCGGCTGCGTATCCTTTATGGTCGGAGGATATGCACTTATTCTCCTCCTGAATGGTCGTCGTATGTGTGCCAAACCAGTTGATGAGGTGCCCTTGAGGAAAGACGGAGAGCTGATAAGCGTACCGATCGACGGCCAGTTCGGGTTTATCTGTCCAGGCGAGGGGATTTTTTTTGAAAGCGTCTATTGCCCGGTTGAAGGCGATGGGCACCTCTGGCGGAAACTCCCCCTTTGCAAAGTAAATCTCCGCAAGTTGTCGGGCGGCATAAGCCTGCAGGGCAGCTTCTACCATGCCGCTGGCGTACCGCTCAAAGACCCCAGCATGAAACCCTGGCGTATTGAGGTGATAAATGAGATGATGAGAAATGCCCCCCGGGGCAGCGTGCGTGTGATTGGCGGTAAGCATGAGATGGGCTTCCTCCATGTCGGGAAAGTGCTGTTTGAGCCGGTGAAATACCTCCTGCCGCAGCGCCACCGTGATAAAGCAAATATCCGCTTCTATCCAGAAGTGCGGGGCGCTTTCTTCCGTCTGAAAGCAGAATGCTCGGGCATACAACTGAGATTCTACCGTGTGAGCGACATGGCGAGAGTTGCCCCACCCGAGCAGTCCTATCCCCGGCTCAAAGTAAGTGATATTTACCCGGGCAGCGCCGACTTTCCACACCGCAGCAAAGGTAAGCTTTCCCCCTCCCGCTCACCGCATTTGGTAGTGCCGACGCCAGAGCCGATAAGCAGAGAGCCCCTCCACTGTGCCGCCTTGCTTCTCGTAGCGTTCACTCCACTCCAGCAGATACTCCACGCAGGCATGATCTATGTAGATGAGCCCTTCTACCGAGAATACCACGACCTTCCCCGGAGCTATGACCTCTAATACCTGACTTAGCGTCGGAAGGCGCAGAAAAGTAGCAGCCCCGGATAGCTTTATGCGCACCTCTCCTTCCGAAGCAGGCTCAATAGCCACATCCAGCCGACTGAGCCGATGTAGCGTAAGAAGCAAGGCAGAAATTAGCCCCACCAGGATACCCATAAGCAGGTCAGTGACGACGACTGTGGCCATGGTGAGAAGGAAAATACCCATCTCCATCCGATCTACCCGCCACAGACGAACAGCTTCTTGAACATTTATGAGCCGAATACCGGTATAGACCAGAATAGCCGCAAGCGCTGGCAAAGGTAGATAAGAAAGTAACTGAGGAAAAGTCACCAGAACGAGAAAAATCCACACACCATGAAGTACGACAGAGAGGCGAGTTTGAGCTCCTGCTTGGACATTAGCGCTGGAACGCACTATCACGCCTGCGCCGGGTAAAAGCCCAAGGAAGCCATGCAGTATATTGCCGATGCCTTCTGCAAGGAGTACCTGATTGTACTTTGTGCGAGGCGCATGAGTCTGCATTCTATCCACCGCCGAAGCGGTAAGAAGCGTTTCGGCACTGGCTACAAAGGCAAGGGTCAAACCCGAGACCCATACCCCGCGTCGGGTGAGATACTCCCACACTTCGGCAGTAGGCAGCTGAAGCGCACTCATAAACGAAGCCGGCACTTCTATCCGTTTCACCGAAGAGAGGTCTCCTCCAGCGACCACCAGAGCTGCCAGCAAGACACCGACCAGCGCGCCCGGTAATACTCTCCAGCGCGCCGGCAGCCAGTGATTCCATGCGATTACCACAAGTAGCGTCATCAAGCCTACAAATGCAGCCGAAAGCTGCGGGGGAAGGTTGATACACTTCCATATCTCAATGGGAAGCATGTAAGCGTTGATAAGCCCGCCAAACTCCTTTCCGCTTCCCGGGGGCATCCCCCCGACCAGAATATGTAGCTGTGCCACCGCAATCAAAAAGCCTACCCCACTCAGCATGCCCTCAATAAGCGCAGGCGACACCATCCTGAATATTCCTCCTATGCGAAAGATTCCAGCGGCTATTTGAAACACACCGGCCAGAAGTGTGGCCATCCACATCCCCGCCAGCCCCTGCTCTTGAATAATCGTGCCTACCAGCACAGCAAGCCCTGCCGCCGGTCCGCTAACTTGGAGGGGACTTCCACTCAATCCCCCTACGACGATACCTCCCAGCGCCGCCGCCAGCAACCCTTTGAAGGCAGCTTGCTCCAGGGGTATCCCAGACGCAATCGCAATCCCAATGCTAAGGGGCGTCGCTACCAAAAATACCGTTATTGAGGCGGCCAGATCCCTCAGTAGCCAACGCATAGGGCGCAAAGGTATCCCAGTTCCTTCTCTCACCGCGGAGAGGGCACCTGAAGCCGTACCGCCTCAGAAACTGCTTCATCTGGAATCAAATCCACCGCACAAAATAGAGGATAGCACACCGTTTTAGCTTTTCCTTTCTCACACAGGTAGAGTCCTACCAGTGCCTGAGTCTGTGCTTGTAGCCCTGGTAAGTCGCCGTTTATTTTATAGACGGTCTCCCCTACTTGCAAAATGTGAGGCGCTTCTGTAGCAAGTTCATAACCCGCAGGCAGTACAATCTCCAGACGCCACGGCTTCCCCAGAGGAATCCGAAGCGCCGGCAAGGGTATCGCTTCAGAGAAAAGGCTATGCCGACGAGGAGGTAGCATCGCCAGTTTCTCTACGGGGAAAAGTTCTACCGTCTCTACCACCTGCCGTCGGGGATCATAGCGCCGCAAGAGGTGATTATTGGTATCGGTGATGTAGAAAAAGCCGTCAGCGTAGATAATATCATTCGGCTCGTTGAACTGGGCTTGCAAGGCGGGACCGTCCCGATAACCGCGCTTTCCTGTACCGGCTACCGTTTCTACCCTACCCGTTCTGAGGTCCAGGCG
>CAZZMF010000148.1:0-3957 GCA_964655255.1 uncultured Sphingobacteriaceae bacterium | reverse complement strand
TCGCAGTCTGTCCATATTTCGGCTATTTTTTGGGTCAAGCGGTTCATTTTGTCTAAATACTGTCGGTATTCGGCGAGGGTTTCTCGCACGGAGGGCGTGAGGCGATTGACGACTTTCAGTTCGCCGAAACGGGTATAGACAGCCATGAGGGCATATTGGTGGGGCAGCCACTCAAACTGCATGTCTTTGAGGCGGGCTAAGGCGACTTCACTCTGTGCTCGGATGCGCCCTGTAACCACCCGGAAAGAATCCACATAAAACGGCAGGCGCTTAGGGTAACGGGCGATTTCCATCATTTGATTGAGAGTATCGCGCCACAACTCCAGATATTTCTCTATGCTATCCAAATCTGGGCGATGATAGGCAATCAAGCGCAGGATCGTCTGCTGATGCGTCTCAAAAGGTGTGATGGCACTATCTATGGGGGGCGAAGTATCTTTTTGGGTAGGCTTTTTGGGAGGCTGTGCAGCGAGACTAAGCCAGCCCAGGACCCCCCATAGCCACAGGCGGCATCCAATCATCCTCTGCCTTTATTTCTCCAAATCGGCTCTCGTATTTCTGGAGGTTATCCTGCATCGCTAAAAGAAGCCGCTTGTAGTGATAGGGCGAGAGAATCACCCGGCTGCGCACGCGGGCTTTGGGTAGACCAGGCAGCACTTGGAGAAAATCTATTACAAACTCGCTTGGCGTGTGCGATATTATCGCTAAGTTTGAATAAATGCCGCCAGCGACCTCGTCCGACAGTTCCACGTTGAGGACATTGGTATCTTGTTGGTTCTCTACGCTCATAAAGCAAAGGTAGCGCTTTATGCCGAAGCTATTGCCGCTTTTCTGGTGGATAGGATCGCTCCTGCACTATGGGGTGGAGGGATTATTGAGTTACCTCGTTGGGGCGCCGGTTCATATCCGCCAGATCACCGCTCTCTCCATCTCTCTGCAAGGTGCATGGCAGATTCAGATGGACTCTCTGCGCATACAGAGTACGCTTCGTGGAGATACTTTTCCCGTGGCAAGCTTATGCAAAGCTTTCCTAAGTGGTCAAGGCTTGAGATTGGATTCGGTCTCTATCCGCAGTGGGTCAGTATCGCTCGTTCGACTGGGCAAGGGACAGAAAAACTTTCGCCTTTTCCCGAAAAGAGGCCAGGGCAAACGAGTGCAGGATTTCGCTTTCCACGCAGAGTCCCTTCGGCTATATTTAGCCAATCATCCCCCCGGAATGTTTCTAAACATATCCATTCAGACTGTCAGTGGGCGCCTCTGCATAGACAGCTTATTTGTGCATATCACAGGTGGGCATGCTCTTTTGTATCCTCAGGAAGTGTGTATTGCAGGCGCACGCCAGCCTTTCCCTGATACAGTGCATTTTTCCCTTGCAGGCACTTATGAAAAATCCCATGATCTATGGTCGCATACGAAGCTCCTACTTAGCGCGCCAGCGGGGCTGCTCCATTACGAGGGGGCTATCGCACAATGGGAGGTGCTGCACGGGTATTTGAGCGGGTTTTTGCAGGCTGGTTTTTTGAGCCACTTCCTCGCCCCCGCCGAGGAATGGCTGGGCAACGAGAGGGTATTTTTCGTTGGATGGATCAATCAATCCACTTATGAAGCGCGGCTCTCTGGAAGTTGGCAAGAGGGATGTTATGACCTTTGCTTGAGTGGAGAGGGGAAACGCCTCCGAGAGATAGACGGTATTATCAAAGCAGAAAACATAGGGCACTTTTGGGTGAAAGGGTCTCTGGAGAGCTTACGCGTCAAGGGGGCGCTTCATGCTCGGGGCCTCTCCGCTGAACTAATGGCACTGGTTGACCTGCCAGCCCAGACGGGCATCTTCACGGTGCGAGATCAAAATAACTCCTCTCTCCACATCTATGGCTCTTCTCAGCAGTTCTTTATTAGAGGGAGGTTAGGGGGACGCATACCTTTTCGGGGGAAGTGGCAAGCCCATCAGGAGCTTTTTCTCTATGCAGATACGGTATCTATCCCCGAACTTATAGAAGCGGTGCAGCCTTACAGAGGGCTTATGGGAGGGGGCGGCGCTGTATCTCTGAGAGCGCATATAAAGCGCCTTTTGTGGGGTGAGTACGGCACTCTCACAGATGCTGAAGTAGAAAGTCAAGGAGGGCGCTTTTTTCTCACAGCTTTGGCACAGCCGACCCGCTTTCCTTTCACGGTGCAAGTGCGTGTATGGGGACAGACGAGTTTCACCCAGGGCGGATTTGCTGCGCAAGCACCAGAGGGGTACCTGTACGGCACATGGCAGGGGGACTCGTTTGCCGTCTCGGGCTTAGGGCGCTGGGAAGATGTGATTATAGCCTTCGCTGCACAGGGCGCTACCGCCACACAGCATCTTCAAGTCCATCATGCCGTGGCGACCTTTCCCACAGGAGAGAAGGTTCATTTGAGAGGGGTGCTTTCTGCCGATAGTGTAGATGCACAGCTCCAAGGAGCGCTGCCTGTGCCATGGATTCTCCGTTACCTACCGCTTTCGGGAGTAGAAGTTAGAGCAGGGCGATTGAGTTTAGCTCTGTGTGCACAAGGCACCTGGGACACCCTCCTGCGATGGGATAATCCCACCGAAGGTACAGTTGTCTTAGAAGCAGTGGAGGGGAACTTTCCCAAGCTGGGGCTGCCTTTACATGAGCTCACCGTTTGCCTCAGCTACGCTCCGGAAAAAACTATTTTCCACCGCCTGAGCGGGCAGGTTGGTAAGCTTACCTTCCGAGCCGAAGGTGAAGTAATGGGTGCCCTGAGTTATCTCTACACGGACTGGTACCGTTTGCAGGGGCGCCTGCGGGTAGAAGCCGACCATCTGGTGATCTCAGACTTTTGGCGACGAGTGGAAAGAGATGAAATCCGTCCCAAAGCCCGCCTACCTTCCCAACTCCACGCTCAAATGGACATACTCGTCCGAAATGCAGACATATTTGGTTTGTCTTTACAAAACGCCCATGTGGTGTCGTATGTAGAGGGCTTGACGATTACCATAGACACCATAATAGCAGAGTACAGCGGGGCTTTGGCTCAGGGGCGTCTCTACTTAGATGCGCAAGATTCCAGTTGCTATTTCGCCACAGGAAAGATCGCTGTATCTCAGCTTCCCCTGCAGACGCTTATCCAAGAAATAGAGTTAGATAAGGTCGCTACTTTCCAGCGAGTCGGACTGCGGGGATACTTTTCTGGGCAGATGCAGTTCAATCTAAGGTTTTCTCCTGAGGTGAAGTGGCTACGACAGAGCAGTATGTATGCAAATGGGAATATTTCTAACGGAAGTTTTCATACACCTCGGTTTCTGCGGTGGTTCAGACCTTATTATTTGAGTTCGTACAAGGATAGCATGGACTTTTATGCGCAGGTTTATGAGGTAGCTATTACTGATGGCTTTATGCGTTTATCGAAGGCTCTTCTTGTGAGTCGGGTAGCTGCGATGGAAATTTCTGGGTATCATTACCTTATGGCTGATCGTTTCCTCTATCGCATACAAGCGGTCCGAGTTCGGCGGCGCGTCCAGAGGTATCCCGATTTGGCAGTGATGGTGGGTGTTTTTTCGGATCTCATAGACCGAAGCTTTGGGCTAGTGTATGTGGAAAAAAATCAGGGAAAAGTGCGTTGGCATTATCCTTGGCGATATGCAGTTCGGCGTTTACTTTTCCCGCGCGGGTTTTTGTGAGCCTTCAATCCATCGGAACCTCCCTGTGAGATCTTGGTGAAGAGTGACTCGGAGTCCCTGTTGCTCCCAGAGGGCTTTTACTTTTTCGGCATCAGGTGGGAAAAGTTCTGCGGCGACGATGCCGCTATCCGACAGGTGCTCCTTTGCAAAGGCAGCGATGGCTTCATAAAAGGACAAGTCTATACAGAAGAGGGCTTCCGGAGGCTCGTAGAGCCGTACATTCGGCTCGGTCTCCGAATAGGCTGACCATGGAATGTAAGGAGGATTACTCACAATCAGGTCATAAGTAT